>DAHWIP010000009.1:0-15884 GCA_027344975.1 Phycisphaerae bacterium | reverse complement strand
CGTTGAAAAACATTGCCGTAGCCATGCAGCATCAATAAGCCGCGTGCGCCATGGGTGACGAAGCGGTCCATGAACATTCCCTCGCCGCCGAATATTAAATTTGCCAGGCCCTTGATCCGGACAAAGGAATAATCAATGACATGCGATGCGAGGACGAATGAATGTTCCCGCACATCGAGTTCCATGCCGGGGTGCAGCGGCAGGACGACCAGTTCGCCTGACGCATCACGCGAAAAGGCGATATGCCCCGGCCCCTCGGCCATTGAGATCGAAAATGGCATACCGGCCAGCATTCGTTTGACCCCACCTGCGATGGGCTTGCTTCCAATATGCAGCGTCGGATCTTTCCACAACATGACGTGCGGTTCGAAGAATACCGCGTCCTGAGCGGCAAGACTGATGTCCGCCACGGGAACCGTGTGTCCTTCCACCTGACAGACACTTGATCCGAATTGAATTTTTGTGAAGTTTCGTATTCGCGGTGCGGCACTCCAGCCCGAATCGCTCACGACATTTCGTGCATCAAGCGGTGCTCCGCAGCTTGGACAATTTGTCGTACCCTGCGGACTCTGTGCCCCGCACCAACTGCATTTGACGATGGTTATGGACATTTTGTCGGTTCTCCTGACAACTTGTTGCGCGTGAGAAATTGGCAATGCGGTCGCAACGCGGTCTGCCCCATTTCCTCATGCGGAGCCTAACACAAGCCATCGCGCGATGTCAAATAACTGTCATGATCAACCCGGCCGCGCTGATATGGATGTTCGAGAGTCGTACGTTGCAAAATGCCTCACCCCCGCTGCCGGGCAACGTTGGGAAAGGAATCGACCGCATGCCGTCTTTGGAGATGCCGCTTCAGAGATAAGCGGTACGTGAATCGCCCGGGCGCGGGGCTTTTATTATTGAGCTATGTGATAGCTGACGAGTTTTTGGAGGACCATTTTGCCGACTCTTTCCTCCACGATGCCGACTCCCTTGGCGCAATACTCCACCGAATGGTCAGTCCGCGTTGATGGCGAGCCATGTTTTGACGCGCCAATTCGTTCCGTGCTGTGAAGCGTCAGATGTACGCTGAAACAATGGAAAACACCAGCCGGTACCTTAATGGTTCGGAACCCTGTGATCTTAAAATCAGTCCGAATAGACAAAAACGTTGCATCCCGAGGCCCCTTGCCTTTTGGGGTGATCATCCGCGTCATCGAATCGTGCCAAGTGTACCCCGGTTTCCAAAATTTGGTCCGAGGCATGTAGACCCCAGAGACATGTAATATTTTTACCTCGAAGGGCCTGCCACTAACACTCGAGGTGCGGAGCTTGCCGACACCCGCAGGTGTCCATCCTTTTGGCGTGAGCTTCATGGTTTCCACACCTGCCAAGGAACCAGAGGATTTAAGGGTGATATGACGTGCGCTTGAGGCCACCACGGTAACAGTATAGCCACCACGGAAAAGCGCATATTTCCACGTCGAGCCTTTAGTGTGGGGATAGATGGTCACTACCGCCGATGCACTGCCTGAGGCGAGCCAGCTCAAAAGCGAGGCGGCCAACAAAACAAAGTTGACAAGATGGCGATCCATCAAGGGGCTCCGCAATTATCCACGCCACAATCCGAGGGCGCATATGCCATCATCATTGGCGGTTGTCATCAGACCTCGGTCCCGCAGGTGGTATGTATACCTTTATACCACCTGGAAATCAAGTTGTTTTGGCGCCGGATCATACCCATGGCAGGGCAATTGCATACTCGGATCAGGTAGAGATAAGGCGTAGGAGGTCGTTTTTGTCCCAACCACAATACTGGAAACTCGCCCTGGCACACCCCTGTCAGAACGCCCGAAAAATTACCACGCCCTTCGGTCCGAAGTATGCCGACTTTCATGGAGGTATTGCCGGAATAATGCTGGTGAATCTTGGCAAGATACGGGTGCGCTGAGGGCTTGTCAGGCTCGTGAAGCCACTTTCAGACGGGATCATTACGCCGGAATTATTCAAGAATGCCAATGAAATCGGAGGAAATCCATTGTGGCCGGCGCCCGCGTCAGATTCCGTGATTCCCCCCTATCGAAAATCATTTCAGAGAATTTTAGCGTTTCTGGCTCATAGGAGAATGTTGCTTGTCATGCCGGCTATGAGATATAAGCCAATCCAGCCATGGTTTAGCTTGATTGCTCAGCACCGACAATTCAAGCAATTGTGCATCTCGATTTAAGTGCTGAATATCCTGCCGAAACCGGGGCAGATCAAATGGGACGTAGGGCAGGAGGTCCATCTTGTTGAGGAGCAACAAATCGGCTGATACCACCAGGTTGGGATGCTTGGCGGCTTTATCATCCCCTTCGCTTACGCTGAACATACCCACTTTGCAGTCTTGCCCGAGATTAAAGGAGACGGGGCAGATCAGATTGCCGACGTTTTCAATGATCAGCAGATCCAGATCCGGCAAATTGAGCTTATCCATAGCATGGCGCACCTGATTGGCATCAAGGTGACATCCCGTTCCGGTGTTGACCTGCACGATGTTCAACGAATGCGCAGCGAGACGGTCGCCGTCCCGACAGGTTGCCGGATCTCCGACAATGACGCCGATTTTCAGAACTTTGCCCAGTTCCCGGAGCGTGAGTTCGAGAAGGGAAGTTTTACCGGCACCCGGCGATCCTATTAGATCTACGACAAACACGCCCGCCCGCTGAAATATCTCCCGATTCTGCAGCGCCAATTCGTCATTGAGTTTGAGAACATTTTCAACAATAGGTACCTTATGGCTCATCATTCTGTCTCACTGCTACTTTTCCAATGGCGGCCGGGCGCCTGCGCCGCTTTTACTGCGGGCAGGATACCGCCGGCTCCACATCAATAGATTCCAGTACAAATTCATCACCCGCCATGATATCAGCGCGAGGACTGCCGCAGGTACAGTGTTCATCAACCGTCGTCGGTTCCCAGCAGCGGCCGCAGGCCTCGCAGCGAAATCGCCAAGGAGGTGTTATCACGTGGAGTTGTGATCCACTCCAGCCCTCTTTCTCGCTGACCACATTCCACGCCATTTCCAAGGCATCCGGCACAACGCCGTGAATAGGGCCGATACGGACCGTAACGCCGATCAGGTGCTGATGGGGAGGCAGATGGCGGCGGACCAAATCCGCCAGCGATTCGGCGATTGAAACTTCGTGCATAAGCTAACCGTACGTTTTCCGCGTATTGGTCTCCTATTTTTTCCAACCCTGGAGTATTTCGATGTAATTACCACGCTCGAAGAGTTCCGGCTGCGGCGACCG
Organism: Phycisphaerae bacterium; assembly: GCA_027344975.1. GTDB lineage: Bacteria > Planctomycetota > Phycisphaerae > WQYP01 > WQYP01 > JAJZGD01. Next base: position 12,609 of record DAHWIP010000009.1, on the reverse strand, counting down.
CTTCATGTTCATACACCCCTTCATCTGTTTGACGGATGTGTATTCATGCGCCTGCATCCAACGGGCCAAGGCATCCCGCAATGTCGTGAGATGATCCGGGCCATGTTTCAAAAGTGCCGAGACCATCTGAACCGCATCGGCCCCCACCATGATGCATTTAACAATGTCTTCCACGCTGTGAACACCGCCGGTAATCGCCAGATGGCAGTTGACCTGCCCGCTGAGAGCGGCTGTCCATTTCAGGCGAGGAAGCAGTTCGTCGGAGGTAGAAAGCTTGAGGTCGCGTTTTACCGTCAGATTTTCAATATCAATATCGGCTTGATAAAAGCGGTTGAATATCACCACATTTTCCGCCCCCGCCCTGGCAGCCTGTGCCACAAAATGGACCGGTGAGGTGTAAAAAGGGGAGAGTTTGACGGCCAAAGGGAGTCTAACGGTTCCACGAACATCCCGGATGATTTCGAGGGATTCGCGTTCAACATCTGCGGAATCGCGACCGATGGAGAGAATGAGATCGTACAAATTCAGCTCAATGCCGTCGGCACCGCTTTCCTGAAGCAACTTGGCATAGGCGGTCCAGCCACCACGAGTATGTCCATTGAGCGACGCGATGACGGGCACGCGCACCGCCTGCTTTATTTTCTGCAACTGCTTGAGATAGGTATCGGGCCCCAGACGAAAATGGTATGGCGTCGGAAGATATCCGGACGCCTCACCGGAGTTGTATTCTCCCTGCATGATCGTCCAGTCTACATAAAGTTCCTCTTTTACCAGTTGTTCTTCAAAAATGGAGTGCATGATGATCATGGGAGCACCCGCATCTTCGAGGCGACGCACTGTATCGAGGTCGTCCACCATGGGGGATGCGCCCGGGATAAGTGGATGTGGAAGATTGAAGCCCATGTATTGAGTTGATAAATCCATATTATCAGCTTCCTTTCCTGGCATCAGCGGGCGCATCACCTTTGACAACTGTTGGAGTTTCAGGAATGGCAAAACCTGCCAGTTGGGTATAAAGCGCCAATCTTTCGGCGGTATTTCGAACGGCGGCCTCTGAGAGTTCGCGGAATCTCTCGGGATTCATTTTTTCGACCATTGAGAATCGAGTTTCATTGCGGAGATAATCGCGGACATCCGCCCTCTGGATAGATGAATCGATCTGCAGGGGATGTTTTCCTTGAGCAATGAGCCGCGGATCATAATGATACAGCGGCCAGACCCCGCTATCGACGGCCAGTTTCTGTTGGCCGGCACCAAATTTGAGATCGTACCCGTGGGCGATGCAGTGACTGTATGCAATGATCAGCGACGGCCCGGGATAAGCCGCAGCATCGCTGAACACGCGGACGGTATGGTTGTCATTGGCGCCAAAAGCGACGCTGGCCACATAGGCATGGCGATAACTCATCGCCATGAGTCCCAAGTCTTTTTTCTGGGTACTTTTCCCGGCAGCCGCGAATTTTGCTACGGCACCGATGGGCGTGCTCTTTGAGCTCTGCCCACCGGTATTGGAATACACCTCGGTATCGAGCACAAGGATGTTGACGTCATAGGGAAGGCTGAGCACATGATCAAGCCCGCCGAAGCCGATGTCATATGCCCATCCGTCTCCCCCGACAATCCAGACGCTTTTACGCACGAGATAATCGGCCATTCGGCTCAGGATATCGGCTCTCGGATCTTTGACAGTTTTGAGGGCCGTGCGTAAATCCGCCACACGCTTGCGCTGTTCAATGATTCCCTTTTCCGAGGACTGATCCGCATTAAGAAGAGCGGTGGCCAAGGCGGTACCCAATACGCTGGAGAGTTCTGTAACAAGGCGTCGTGTCTGGAGGATATGCTGATCAAGCCCCAAGCGTATCCCGAGGCCAAATTCGGCATTATCCTCGAAGAGAGAATTGTTCCACGCCGGACCGCGATTATCGCTGTTTTTCGAGTAAGGCGTGGTGGGAAGATTTGCACCATAAATGGATGAGCAGCCTGTGGCGTTGGCGATAACGAGGCGATCGCCGAACAATTGCGTCAGCAATTTCAGATAGGGCGTCTCACCGCAACCGGCACATGCTCCGCTGAACTCAAAGAGCGGGAGAAGGAACTGGCTGGATTTGACATCCATGCGGGTAATCCGTGTGCGATCGAGTTCGGGGATACGGAGAAAAAAGTCGAAATTGTCACGCTCGCGCTCGCGAATTGGGAGTTGCAGAGTCATGTTGATAGCTTTGTGTCTCGGATTTGCCTTGTCCTTGGCGGGGCATACCTCAACGCAAAGCCCGCATCCGGTGCAATCCTCCGGCGCCACCTGCAGCGTATAAGACATACCCTTAAAATCGGGCGCCTTATACGGAACATGCTTAAAATGCTCCGGGGCACCTTTCAAATCGCCTGCATCGTATATTTTGGCGCGAATGGCGGCGTGGGGGCAGACGAAGGCACATTTATTGCACTGTATACAGAACTGAGTATCCCATTGAGGTATTTCAGTCGCAATATTACGTTTTTCCCACTGTGAAGTACCCGTCGGCCAAGTCCCGTCGACGGGAAATGCGCTTACAGGAAGCAGATCCCCTTTTCCGGCCATCATGACCGCCTGCACCCGTCGGGTGAACTCGGGCATGTCGGTGCGGGCAAAACTTTCCTGTCGGATGGCGGAAGTTGCGGTGGCTGGAAGGGGTATCTGATGCAGGTTCACAAGAGTCTGGTCCACAGCTTCATTATTGCGGCGTACCACTTCCTCGCCGCGCTTCTCGTACGTTTTTTTGATTGCAGTTTTAATGGCCGTCATCGCCTGTTCAACCGGCAAGATGCCGGAGATGGCAAAAAAGGCTGTCTGCATAATGGTGTTGATGCGGCGTCCCATGCCGGTATTCCGGGCGATGCTGTAAGCGTCAATGGCGAAGAGTCGCATCTGTTTTTCGATCAAGGTCTGCTGGATTTCAATCGGAAGATGATCCCAGACCTGATCGGCTTCCATGGGGGCATTGAGAAGAAATGTGCCTCCCGTTGCCGCCTTTTCCAGAACGTCAATGTGTTTGAGAAATTCAAAAGCGTGACATGCAATAAAATCAGCCTTTTTGATCAGATAGGGCGCACGGACAATCTCCTTGCCGAAACGGAGATGCGAAATCGTCATTGCGCCGGATTTTTTTGAATCGTAAACAAAATACCCCTGAGCGTGGAGGCCGGCCAGATCGCCAATGATTTTGATTGAATTTTTATTCGCCCCGACAGTTCCGTCAGCTCCAAGTCCGTAAAATACGGCGGCGGAATCTCCAGTAGGCAGATCGAAATTATCATCTACCGGCAGTGAAAGGTGCGTAACATCATCGGTAATTCCCACCGTAAAGCGCGGCTTGGGGTTCGGTTTTGCCAACTCCGTCAATACCGCTTTGACCATCGCGGGTGTGAATTCCTTACTGGATAAGCCGTAGCGCCCACCGATGACGGTCGGCATGACGCCCATGGGCAGGGCATTGACCATGCTTGCCTGGGCCAGGGAGGTTATGACATCCTGATAAAGCGGTTCGCCGGCGGATCCGGGTTCTTTGGTGCGATCAAGAACGGCTATTTTCTGAGCGGATACCGGAATGGCGTTGATCAGCATGTCCGCGACAAAGGGACGATACATACGAACGATGACGCAACCGACGTCTTCACCCTGCGCCGCCAACACCTTTACCGTTTCGCTGGTTGTTTCAGCCCCCGAGCCCATGAGCATGATAATTCGTGTCGCCTGCGGATGGCCACGATACTCATACGGTTGATAGTGTCGACCTGTGAGCCGGCCAAAACGTCGCATCTCCTCAACGAGAATGTTGGGCAGGTGATCATAGAAAGGATTAATAGCTTCGCGGGCTTGAAAATACGTATCGGGATTCTGTGCCGTGCCACGAAGAACCGGCGCATCAGGCGTCAGGGCTCTCTGACGATGGGCGGAGATACCTTCCTGCGGAATATAAGTGCGAAGCTGATCATCCGAGAGGATCGCCACACTGTTAAGCTCGTGGGATGTTCGAAATCCATCGAAGAAGTGAATAAAGGGGATTCGGCTGCGGAGCGTTGCGGCAAGCGATATCGCAGCCTGATCGTGTGCTTCCTGAACATTCATCGACGCCAGGATCGCAAATCCGGTCTGCCGACACGCCATGACATCGGAGTGATCACCAAAAATGGAAAGCGCATGGGTTGCGACGGAACGCGCGGCTACATGAATGACAAAACTGGTAAGTTCCCCGGCAATTTTATACAGATTGGGAATCATGAGCAGCAAACCCTGTGAGGCCGTGGCTGTCGTGCACAGTGCTCCGCTTTGTAAAACCCCGTGGGCGGCACCGATGGCCCCGCCTTCGCTCTGCATTTCCACAATTTTTGGAACATCTCCCCAGATGTTTGTGCGTCCCCGCGACGCCCAGTCGTCAAAAAACTCTCCCATCGGACTTGCCGGCGTGATCGGATAAATAACTGCGGCCTCGGTGGTTCGATAGGCAACACTCGCCGCTGCTTCGTTGCCGTCCATGGTGATATGCATGTTACTCATAAATCGTCCGTCCTTAATGATGAGATCATTCCGAGCCGACTGCCACATTTGAACCCTCAAACATTTCCGGTGAGAATACGCCGGTGTCGATGAGCCCTATCACACATCTGAAGAGGTGCCGCGCGAGGCGCTCAACTGCTGCGATAACTGTGGGAGTCAATTGATCACCGATGTCGGCCGATTGGCAACCAACCGCCGCCGTCCATGCCTGGGGTGATGCGCCAAACACACTGGCCGCGATGGTGAGCAGTATGCCGGGGGTGAAATAATGACCGAGTTGTGAGCCCGACTCTTCGCATTCCATCCGATGAATCGCAATCCGCCCCGGGGGAATAGCCACGCTTGCATCAATAAACACGACACGCCGAAACGACGCCATATGTGCGGCCAATTCCGGCGTGAGTTGGAGGCAGGACATCACTTCCACGGAGCCGGAGTATTGCGACGGCAGCAAGTTAGAAAGCCTTTGAACCACGGCCGGGCCGGCGCCATCATCGGTCCGCAATGAATTGCCGTAGCCGATCATAAGCAGTTCGGCGTCCGCCCGCTTTAGGTCAGTCTCTCTGCAGTACATCGCACACCTCACCATCCGCTTTACAGAGCTCGATGCGAAGGGGCATCTGCCCCAGAGCATGAGTGGAACAACTCAGGCATGGATCAAAGCAGCGGATCACCGCCTCGACGCGGTTGAGCATGCCTTCCTGGAGTTTGTTACCGTCGACAAATCGCTCCGCCACCTGTCGGACGCCCCGATTCATCGCCAGATTATTATGGCCTGTGGCGATAATCAGGTTCGCCCATTGAATCAGCCCGTTGTCATCAATCTTGTAATGATGAATCAATGTTCCGCGGGGAGCTTCCGATACGCCCACGCCTTCGAGACGATTGGGGCGGGCCCGTGCACGAATATGCGTATTGAGAATATCGGGGAATTGAAGCAAACGCTGGATCATTTCAATTCCATAGAGTATTTCAATGAGCCGGGCCCAATGATAATGGAAACTGCTCTGCGGACTTCGTCCCAGACGAGTGCGAAATGCGCCAAGTTCCATATCGGCCCGCCGGGTGCCGCAACGTTCCGCTACGATAAGCCGCGCCAGTGGGCCGACGCGGTAAATCCCGTCGGGATAACCGCGCGGCTTGAAGTAGGGAAATTTGAGGTAGGAATATTTTTCGACGGCTTCGCCGATGAGTGAACCGTAATGGCGTTGATCGGCGGGATTGAGTTCCGCCACCAATGAAGCGTCCTGATCGACAAATTTCAACGGCCCATGGTAATGTTCCAGCAGACCGTCGGCCGTCACCAGTCCGGCAAAGAGCGTCGGGAAATTGGCGAAAGCATCTTCTTCAGCGGGATAGCGACCCTCAATTTGATGAAAATAATCCAGGGCGCGATCTATCCGTTCAATCGCCGAGGGTATTTCCTTGAGAATGGAATCCTGCAGTTCTTCCGTCAGCGGAGCACTGACACCGCCGGGTACCACCCACGCCGGATGAATCTTTTTACCCCCGAGTTTGGCAATAATATCCTGGCCGAATTTGCGAAGCATGATGCCGTCGCGGGCAAAATCCGGATGGTCACGGATCAGGCCGAAGATGTTTCGTTGTTTGGGATCTCCATCCATGCCAAAGAGCAGATCCGGACTCGAGAGGTGAAAAAATGATAAGGCGTGACTTTGAATCATCTGCGCCAAATTCATTATTCGGCGGAGCTTTTCGGCTGTGGGCGGAATCTGCACCGCCAGAATATCGTCACAGGCCTTGGCCGCCGCCATCAGATGGCTCACGGGACATATCCCGCAGATACGCGCCATAATGCCCGGCATTTCCGTCAGCGGCCTGCCTTGGACAAATTTTTCAAACCCGCGGAACTGGGTCACGTGAAATTGAGCATCGTACACCCTGCCGGCATCGTCAAGTTGAATGGTAATTTTGGCGTGCCCTTCAATCCGGGTCACTCCGTCGATGGTAATGGTCTGCGGCATGATAGCATCCTTTTTCCTCAAAATCGGGAAGCTGGCATCTCTATTATTTGCCAAAGCGTGAAACGCTCACAGCGTTTGGTACGCGTCCCGCCAGCAGTTCTGTCAACACGAACCAGATTGCATCCGCCGGCGGCGGGCACCCCGGCAGATACAAATCAACTTTGATAACCTCATGGAGCGGGGTCGCGTGCGGGCGGAGCGGTGGTACAACTGCGAGCGGAAGCAGGGCCTTCCGGGCCTCGGGACTGACAGGCTCCTGAGCATTTTCAACATAGGCACGGTCGAATAAGTCCGAGCGATCCCAGTAGTTACGCATGGCGGGCACATTTCCGGTCACTGCGCAATCGCCCATGGCTATGACATATTTGCTGCGCGCACGAATAATATTCGCCTTGTGCAAATCCTCTTCGCTGCTGACCGCTCCTTCAACGAGTGTCAAATCGACGTTTTGTGGAAACTCTTTGGAGTCGACAACGGGCGAATGGAGGATATCCACGAGGCCGGCGAGAGTGATGAGCCGCTCATCAAGGTCCATGAAACTCATGTGGCACCCCGAACACCCGTCGAGCCACACCGTTGCCACAGTCGGTTTTGTCGTCGCGTTGGTCATGATTCCGTCCTCCGCATGAGCGTCAAGTAGGGTAAAAAGTCTGTTTTCTTCTGCATTTCGCCGACTGCCGTACCTCGATGGGTTAAAGCTCCGGTGGGACATACGTTCACACATTTGCCGCAACTGGTGCAGGTTTCGCTTTCACCCCAGGGCTGATCCAGATCGTGGATAATGGCGGCAAGCACCCCCCGCCCTTTGACGTCTTTGGTGTGCGCCCCTTCAACTTCCGCACATACCCGCACGCAGCGCGTGCACAAAATGCAGCGGTTGTGATCCATTCGCGCACGATCGTGAGAATTGTCCACCTGCAGATGAGGATAGCGATAGGGGAATCGCACATGATCAATCTCAAGCTTGACCGCCATATCCTGCAGTTCACAATGTCCGTTGCTCACGCAGACCGAGCAGACGTGGTTGCGCTCGGCGAAGAGCATTTCGACGATCATCTTGCGATATTCTTTCAGACGGGGGGAAGCTGTGACCACATTCATGCCTTCTGTGCAGACCGTCGCGCAGGCCGCCTGGAGTTTGGGTGAACCGGCGACTTCCACGAGGCAGAGGCGGCAACCTCCCCATACGGAGAGTCCTTCCATGAAACAGAGGGTGGGAATATCAATGTTATTCTCGCGTGCCACCGCTAGAATGGTTTCACCGCTTCGACAACTGATGTCCTTGTCATCGATTTTTAATGTGATGGATTCACCTGAAGATACGGCGGATGTCATGAAAGCACCTCCAGTTTGATGGATTCACCGTTGGCGGTGGCATGTCGATCTGCTCCCGATGCCCGGGCCTGATTGATCAAATCGAGGTATTCGTGCTCAAAGTAGCGAAGGGTGCTGAGCACCGGATTTGGCGCGGATTGGCCCAGTCCGCACAGACTGGTCTGCTTGACCATACCGCACAGGTCTTTCAATAACTGAAGATCATCGAGTGTTCCGCGCTTTTCATAGATGCGGTCAAGCAGCTCATGCATTTCATAAGTACCGACCCGGCAGGGAACGCATTTGCCGCAGCTCTCCGTCATGCAGAATTCCATGAAGAAGCGAGCGACATCCACCATGTTGCTGGTTTCATCCATGACAATCATGCCACCGGAACCCATGATCGAACCTGCTTTGGTGAGCGATTCATAATCAACCGTGATATCGAGCATATCAGCGGGTATACAGCCACCGGATGGTCCACCGGTCTGAACGGCTTTGAACGCCCTGCCGTCCGGAATTCCGCCAGCAATGTCGTAAATGATGTCTTTCAGCCTGATACCCATCGGAACTTCGATCAGGCCGGTATTTTTTATTTTTCCGGTCAGGGCGAAGATCTTGGTGCCTTTGCTTTTCTCGGTTCCAATCTGTGCAAAGGACGACGCTCCGTTATTGATAATTGGAGCGATATTGGCGTAGGTTTCCACATTATTAATGAGTGTGGGACAACCGAAAAGTCCTGAATTGGCCGGATAGGGAGGACGAGGCCGCGGCAGTCCGCGCTTCCCCTCGACACTGGCAATCAAGGCCGTCTCTTCACCGCAGACGAACGCACCGGCGCCGAGGCGTATTTCAACGTTGAAATCAAATTTGGTTCCAAAAATGTTATGGCCGATCAAGTCATGGCGATGCGCCATATTGATGGCTTTGGTGAGACGTTTGACCGCCAGAGGATATTCCGCCCGGACGTAGATGACGCCGTGCTGAGCCCCGACGGCGTAGGCGGCGATGGCCATTCCCTCCAGAACGCGATGCGGATCGCCCTCCATCATGCTGCGATCCATGAATGCGCCTGGATCGCCCTCATCGCCATTGCAGATCACATATTTCGGCGACCCGACCGCCTTGGCGACCGTGCCCCACTTGAGTCCGGTGGGAAAACCTGCGCCGCCACGGCCTCGCAGACCGGAATCTGCAATTTCCTGAATCACCTGTTGCGGGGTCATGGAAGTGAGCACTTTGAGTAGCGCCTGATACGCGCCGTGAGCAATACAATCTATCAGGCTCTCCGGATCAACACGGCCCGAATTTTCGCGGACGATCAGTTTCTGCCGGGTAAAAAAGGGCTGCTGAGTATCGCAGAGCAGTTCCTGAACCGGTTGGGTTGAGAGGCTATCGACAATGGCCGGGGCATGTTCCGATTTTACATTTTGATAAAGAGTGGTGTCGGCCTTTACCAGCGGCCCGTTGCAGCATAATCCCATACAGCCAACGCCTTTAACGCAGACCTTATCGGTCAGGCCGCGGTGTTTGACCTCATCACCGAGCGACTTGAGCAGCAGATCGCTCTGCAGGCTGATGCATCCCGATTCGGTGCAGACATTGATGTGATGATCAAACGCCTGCATATCCGCGCGGGCTTTTTCCATCATGCTGGTTAACTCTTCGGGCTTCATGATTCCTGCTTCCTTTCCAGAGCTTCGTCCAATGCCGAGAGAAGTTCCGTCGGCGAACGCTTCCCAAGAACCTTTCCATCCACCACCGCGGTTGGCGCCAGACCGCAGGCACCGATACACCGCGCAACGAGCAGAGAAAGTTGACCATCCTTCGTGGTTTGCCCCTCAGATATTGCATAACGGTTGCGTACCTCATCAAAGAGCCTGCGCCCTCCCTTGATGTAACATGCGGTTCCCAGACAGACCACGCAAACGTGCTTGCCCTGCGGCTTGAGGGTAAAAAAATGATAAAAGGTCGCCACTCCGTAGACCTTTGAGAGTGGAACCTTTAACGCCGCCGCCACCCAACGCATCGAGGGAATATCAAGAAAACCAAATGTCTGTTGCACACTGTGGAGACTTTCAATCAATGCGTCCGGCTGAAAATCGTTACGGCGCATGGTGGTTTCGACAATTTTCCACCGCTTATCATCCGTCGGCGGCCTGGGTAACGTTGCAGAGATCGACATGGTAACGACTCCCTTTAAGGAACACGATTTCCATCGGTTCAGCAGATACGGGGTAATTGCTCGCCATAAGGCTTCTGCAGCACCCGCCACCCGCCGATCGATGTATGCAGAACACAAATGCCATCTTTTTCAGCGGTGACTGAACCGATAATTTTTGCGTCCCGTCCGGATGGATGGCGCTTCATCGCCTCCAATACCGCCGCTGCCTCACCCGGTCTTACTACAACCACCACTTTTCCCTCATTGGCAATTTCGAGCGGGTCAAGCCCCAGCATGTCGGCGGCATGTTTTGCTTCGGGTCGAACAGGTATCTGATTTTCCTCCAGATTGATCCGCCAACCGGTTCTTGCGGCCAGATCGGCTGCAAGACCTGCCAGACCGCCGCGAGTCGGATCCCGCATAAACATGATTTCGGCGACGCTACGCAGCCTTTCAATCAGGCAGTGGAGTGGTGCTACATCGCTGCGCAAAACACTTTCGACTTCAGGCATTTCGCGGGCCAGCATCACGGTCAGGCCGTGGTCACCGATAGGGCCATTGATGATCAGCACATCCCCCGGAGCCACGTGATCCGGATGCGGAACCGGCAGTCCGGTGAGTTCGCCAATCCCTGCAGTTGTCAGGTAGATACCGTCGGCCTGTCCGTGCCCTACGACTTTGGTATCGCCGGTGATGATTCTCACGCCCGCCTCATCGGCCGTTGCCGCCACCGAGTCCAGCACGCGCTCAAGCACTTTGCGTTCCAGACCTTCCGCCATAATCATGGAAAGGGCCAGCGCTTGCGGGTGTGCGCCGCACACGGCGAGATCATTTACCGTTCCGCTGACCGCAAGCCGCCCGATATCGCCGCCGGGAAAAAACAACGGTTGAACGACGTAGCTGTCGATCGTCAATGCGAATCTACCGCCCGGGATCATGCCGGAATCTAAAAGTTGCGAAAGCGCCGGATTATTGAGTCGCGGCATGACAATCTGGTTCAGCAGCACATCAGTGAGTTGTCCCCCACCGCCGTGCGCCAGTGCGATATGAGAAAATCGCGCGGGAGTGGGGCGTGGTTGGGAGGCAGCATGATTGTTTTCGGTTTGCTGGGTCATGTTTGGACCTCCTGAGGTTCGTTTGCGTGAGTACATGTGAGGTTCAGATGTCCGCTGCGACCGTATTTGAACCATGCCGAGCAGGTACCTTCCGAACTCACCATACATGGGCCAATGGGTGAAATTGGTGTGCAGGCGCGCCCAAACAGTTTGCACTGGACCGGGAGTGCCGCCCCGCTGATCACCTTGCCGCAGATACACCCCGGGGGTTCATGTTCATCCGGTTCCGAGAGTTCGAAGCGTTGGACGGCATCGAAGTGGCGGTATTTATTGCGCAGGACCAATCCGCTCTCGGGTATGATGCCCATGCCACGCCATCTCGCGTCCCCCGGTTCAAATACCTCTGCCAGCAGCGCCAGAGCGCGGGGATTGCCCTCGGGGCGAACCGCTTCACGATATTGATTTATGAGAGCGGTCTGGCGGTTGAGAACTAATTCCGTCAGGCACAGGAGGGAGGAGATCAATTGGGTCGGCTCGAATCCGCCGATGACGCACGAAACATGAAATTCATCCACGATGGGGCGATAAATTTCTGATCCGATAATGACCGATACATGCCCCGGACAGAGGAACCCATTGATGCTGGGAATTTCATCATCGGTCAAGAGCGCCCGCATGGCGGGAATGATCCGTTTATGGCTTGCCAACACGCTGAAATTCCGCACATTCTGGCGCTGGGCTTCGCAGACAGCTGCCGCCGTAGCGGGCGCGGTTGTTTCAAAACCCACGGCAGCAAACACCACCTGCTGATCCGGTTCATTAACGGCCCGTTTCAAAGCGTCCATACTGCTGTAAACAACTTCAATCCGCCGGCCCTGAGTGCGGGCGGTTTCCAGATTTCCGCGGCGGCCGGGAACTCTCAGCATGTCTCCATAGGTGCACAAAATGACATCCTGCCGCGATCCCAGATCGATCAGACGATCAATATCCCCCTGCGATGTCACACAGGCAGGACACCCCGGTCCGCTGATCAAACGTACGGTTGGCGGCATCACGGTCGGGAGGCCGCAGCGAAACGCGCTGGTGGTATGGGTTCCGCACACTTCCATAAAGGCGATATCCTCTTTGACGGCCTGCGCCGCCACACGCAGGCGTTCGAGAAGTTTCTCCGCGGATTGATCGGTGGAAATCATACAATTCCTCCGTTGTTTCCATTCGTGCGCGCAACTGAACCTGATTGACCAGCCTGATCCTCGGCAGCTTGCTCGGCATCTTTAATAAGAGCCCATGTTTCCCGAGCTGCCTCCGGATCAAGACGCTCAATGGCGAATCCTGCATGTATGAGAATCCAGTCGCCGGTTTGCGCTTCCGGGGTCATCATCGTATTAACCCGCAGGCGATTGCCATGCAGGTCCACAATCCCCTGCTGACCATCCTGCTCGATAAGTTTTGCCGGTACCGCCAAACACATGCCACATACTCCTCAACAAGACCTGCGTGCCATCATCGATTCGTTCTGCCATCGGTTAGCGGCGATTAATGCCTGTCCCAGCGCCA
>DAHWIP010000099.1:0-6688 GCA_027344975.1 Phycisphaerae bacterium | reverse complement strand
AGTGGCGGTAGCCGTGGCGGGGATGACGGCGCTGGGGCAAAATTTAAGGGCCGTCGGGTGACCAATTGCTCGTTTTGCGGAAAATCAAGCCGTGAAGTTGGGCTGATGGTCGAGGGGCCGAACGATATATATATTTGCGAAAATTGCTCTGAACTTTGCCTGAATATCTTCAAACAGGAAAAGCGGAAAGTCAGCGGACCGAAGCAACCGATTGGTAAGATTCCGCCTCCGCGCCAACTCAAAGAATTCATGGATCAATACGTGATTGGGCAAAACGATGCGAAACGGGCGTTGGCAGTAGCCGTGCACAATCACTACAAGCGTCTGGCGCATGCCGACGCACGCGGTAAAGAGGATGTGGAGCTTGATAAATCCAATGTCCTGCTTATCGGACCAACGGGGTCAGGCAAAACTTTGCTGGCCAAAACCTTGGCCCGATCTCTCAACGTGCCCTTCGCTATCGGCGATGCCACCACGCTGACCGAAGCGGGGTACGTTGGCGAAGACGTAGAAAACCTCCTTTTAAAGCTTTTGCAAAATGCGGATTACGACCTTGAAGCTGCGCAACGCGGCATCATCTATATTGATGAAATCGACAAAATCGGTAAGACGAATATGAATGTCTCCATCACCCGCGATGTTTCGGGTGAAGGCGTTCAGCAGGCGCTGCTGAAAATGCTGGAAGGAACACTGGCAAATGTGCCGCCGCAAGGGGGGCGAAAGCATCCGGAACAGCAATATATTCAGCTCGACACCTCACACATCCTTTTCATCTGCGGCGGAACCTTTGTCGGATTGGATCAGATCATCGCCAAACGGCTGGGAAGAAAGTTGATCGGGTTTCATGCTGAAGTGGAACCGGAAACACGGCAGATGCAGCGTCAGACCGAGCTCATCAAGCAGGTTACTCCGGATGATCTCATTGAATTCGGCATGATACCCGAATTTGTCGGGCGACTCCCCATCATCGCTCCGCTTTCGCCACTGGATGAAAACGGCATGATTCAGATTCTGACCGAACCTAAAAATGCGATCGTGAAGCAGTATCAGCGCTTTTTCCAGATGGAAGGCAGCGAGCTGGAATTCTCCGACGAGGCCCTGCACCTGATTGCCCGACGGGCGCTGAAAAGAGATACGGGGGCCCGCGCATTGCGCGGGGTAATGGAGGAAATCATGCTCGATTACATGTACCACCTTCCCGACCAAGCCCAGAAAGGACGCTACCTCATCACGGCGGATGTGGTTGAGGGGCGTGTAAGTCTCTTTGATACGAGCCCCATTCCACTCAAGGAGAGCGCTGCCTGACCCCTTCAGGCGATTAGCAGATACGAGTCTATCCCGCAGCTAAAAACGCTCGGATATGGGTAGAATCGATGCAAGCATGAATGCTGATACCGCTCAATCGGATGGTCTGACCGCTCAACCGTTGTGTGTAGCCATCTGGATCGATGAGCAGAACCTGCTTAACGAATTCACGTTACTGCGGCAAATGAGTGTTGCGCTCTCGGCCGGTGGAGTGCGCGTTTATATCATCAGTGAACACGACAACGCCGATTCCCTCCGCGCCTATACGGCCGGACATTGGCACGTACAATCGTGCACGTGGATCAACTGGGTGCGTACGGGAAGAACCGGTAACGAGTATCACGTTGCGGCCGAACTTCACCGACATCAGATCAGCTTCATTCTGCTTATGGGGTGGAGTCCCGCGCAGGCCGCCGTCCTGTCCCGCTGCCGCGATATCTCGGTGGTTCGATGGCATTTCGACCTGATCAACCGGGACGATGCAAAGAGCGAGATGGTAAATGTTTATGCCTCCAGCGCGCTTCGCGCGGCTTTCAAAGCACCCGAACGTGCCATGGTGATCTCACCGGGGATATACATTGGCGAAGATAGTGAATCGCAACGATCCCACTCCACGGGCGGCGATTTTATTCTGGCTTGTCTCGATGTCATCCATAAGCCGGACGAATATGCGGAGTTCCTGCGTGCGTTGGCTGGAGATGGCCGGTTGAAAAGTGTTCTGCTGCTTCTACTTGATGCGGGCGACGCCAAAGATGAAGTGTGGCGGATCGTTCGCGACATGAAATTATCAGATCGGGTGAGTTTCATACCGGCTGTAGGCGCGGCAACGGCAGCCATTCGAAACTCGGATGCCGTGATTAATATTTCCTCTCAGACGCGATGGTGGCACGTCGGGATCGAGGCGGCCGCTGCCCGGCGGGCGGTGGTGTGTCGAGGGGCGGCTTTGATGGACGACTTTGATGGCGACACCTGCCGACTGGTCCGTCAATCGGACGACTGGGCGGATTGTCTCGAGGAGTTGCGTTCAGACGCGATCAAGACCCGCACCCTCTGTGAACATGCCTATCTCCGAGTTAAGCGGCGGCACGCCATGTCGGATTTTTACGACCGCCTGATGCAGGTGACTGCCGATCTCCGACGCGACGCCATTCCGCTGAGATGAAACGCCCAAAGTCGATTCATTGGGTTTCCTGAGGCAATTCATCCCACGATCGGCCGCTTCCCCGGAGCAGTTGTTCTGCTTCATCCGGCCCCCATGATCCCGGAGAATAAAATTTCAGCGGTGGTTTGCCGGCCGCCCAGGTTTCCTCAATCCGGTCAATGATCTGCCAGGCGCTTTCAACTTCATCACGTCGGATGAAAAGGGTGGAATCGTTGAGGATCGCATCCAGTAAAAGTCTTTCGTAAGCTTCGGGTGAATAACTTCCAAACGCTTCGTGATACTCAAAATCCATTTGAACCGGCGTGACCGCTGTGGCGGTGCCCGGACGTTTGGCATTAATCTGCAAGCCGATACTTTCTCGCGGTTGAATGCGCAGTGTGAGAACATTCGCACCCGTTCCGCGTTGGGGTTTATTGAACAGCACACCCGGAGCGCGATTGAAGTGGATGTTGATTTCGGAACCCTTCCTCTTGAGATGCTTACCGCTTCGCAGGTAGAAGGGGACTCCATACCACCGCCAGTTATCAATGGCGAGTTGCACGCAGGCGTAGGTTTCGGTCTGGCTTTGTGGGGCAACGCCGCGTTCCTCAAGATAGCCGATGACGGGCTTGCCTTGCTTTTCACCCCGGACATACTGCCCGCGAACCGTCATGCGTTCCACCTGTTCCGGCGTGTAGGGAATGATGGATTTTAATACTCGAACCTTTTCATCGCGGATGGCATTGCCTTCAAGCGATACAGGCGGTTCCATGGCCACCAGCGTCAAAAGCTGCATGAGATGATTCTGGATCATATCGCGAAGCGTACCGGCGGTGTCGAAATATCCGCCACGCCCCTCGACCCCGATATCTTCCGCCACGGTTACCTGAACGTGGTCAACATATCGACGGTTCCAGATCGGCTCGAATATCCCATTGGCAAAGCGGAATACCAACAGATTCTGAACCGTCTGCTTGCCCAGATAGTGATCAATACGGAACACCTGCGATTCATCGAATACCCGGTTAATCTGATGGTTGAGTTCCTGCGCCGATTTCAGATCATGGCCGAAAGGTTTTTCCACGATCACCCGCCGCCACGCACCCGAGTTGAACGGGTCAATATTGCCGAGCCCCGCCTCACCAAGCTGCGCCACAATCGTGCTGAATTCCGTCGGGCTTGTGGAAAGATAATAAAGACGTCGGCCTGAAAGTCCGAAACGTTTGTCCAGGTCCGAAAGCCGTGCGGCGAGTGATGCATACCCATGAGCATCTTCGAAGGTGCTTTGATGATAAAACAGCCGCGGAGCGAGTTTTTCCCAGATACTGTTATCCGCCGGGCGGTTGCGGGAAAACGAATTGATCCCCTTGAGCATCTCCTGCCGGAACTCGTCATCCGTCTTGGGGCGACGCGCAAAACCGACAACAACCGTATCAGGATGCAGTAAGCCTTCACTGGTCAGATTATAAATGGCCGGCAGAAGCTTGCGGGCTGTCAGGTCTCCCGTGGCGCCGAATATCACAATCGCACATGGTTTGGCCTGCGACGCATTCTGCGGTACGCTGGAATTTTCGGGCATATATTCATATCCTCTTTCATGGTTGCGTACGGGCGAAAATCGGCGCCCGCACCCGACGAGCGATTTTAGCGTAAAGTATGGATCGCGTGTGGAGGATCAATATGTCGGCGTCGATCTGGGCACCTTGGCGGCTGGAATATATACAAAGTGTCACAGGTGAAAAGTCCGGATGTTTTCTGTGTGATGCAGCACGGGCTACCGATCATGATCGATCCAATCTGGTCATCGCCCGAACCGATATCGCTCTGCTGATGTTGAATCGATATCCCTATGTCAACGGCCATCTGCTTGTCGCTCCATACACGCATGTGGCACAGCTTGCGGATATGCCTCCAGAACACCGGGCCACATTGATGGAGTTGGCGGCCCATGGCCAGCGACTTTTGGAAGTCACCATGAATCCGCAGGGCTTCAACATCGGGATCAATATCGGCCGTTGTGCCGGGGCGGGATTGCCGGGCCACATTCATCTTCATGTTGTTCCACGGTGGAGCGGTGACATTAACTTCATGACGACCGTCGGACAGGTGCGCGTCATCCCGGAAGCGCTCGAAAGTGCCTACGAAAAATTGTCGCGGGCACATCTGGCTCTCCTGGAAGAAGGGGCAAATCCAACTTCGGCCGCTGTTCAGGGATTAAGCAATTAAGCAGGGGAGTCAAGGTGTCAAATCTTATTGTAATTCCGGCTCGCTATGAATCTACGCGTCTGCCCGGCAAGCCGCTTCTGAAGCAATCGGGGAAGTATCTCATCGAGCATGTATACGAGCGTGCGGTTTCCGCAACCCGGGCGCGCGCCGTCGTGGTCGCGACTGACGACCAGCGAATCATGAAGGCCGTTAAGGGCTTCGGCGGCAGTGCCGTTATGACATCCTCCGCCCATAATTCGGGGACTGATCGGATTGCGGAAGTAGTTCAGATGCCTGAATATCAGCACTACGAACGTATCGTTAATCTGCAGGGTGATGAACCGGAGGTGGATACTGGTCTCTTGGATAGCCTGTTTCGAATTCTGGAAAATACAGACGTGCCGATGGCAACTGCGGCGGCGCCCTTTGATGACGCCGCCGAGGTTCAGAATCCCAACGTTGTAAAAGTCGTTGTGGACCAACGTCGCTTCGCTATGTATTTTTCGCGGAGTGTCATTCCGTATGATCGTGACGGCATCGTCCGTGATGCCTCGCGTTTAATGCTCGCAGGTCTTTATCGAAAACATCTCGGCGTCTATGCGTACCGGCGTGAATTTCTGCTGGAGCTCAGCCGCACGGAGCCGTGTGAATTGGAAAAGCTCGAAAAACTTGAACAGTTAAGGGCTCTTTACATGGGCGCCAAGATCATTGTCCATGACAGTCCCCAGTCGCATCATGGGATTGACACTCCCGAGGATTATGCCGCATTTCTAATTCGCCGGGGCATCGCATCAGCATAAATTCGGGCGTTGCCGTGGCGCGCTGCGAACGGTCTGTCAGCGCAGTCCCACAACCCAGAGTCGCCAGAGATGGTTATTCCGTTTAAATGCATTGATGCCGGAAGCGCTGATTCGTGTTCCCGTTACGTTCAGATACCGGAGATGGCTCAGGCTGGTCAATCGACGCAGTCCTGAATTGCTGACGGTCGTATGTTCAAGATGAAGATACATCAGATTCACCATCCGGTTTACGGAAGTGACGCCGGAATCGGTCACGCCGGTGCCCGCAATGTTTAATACAACAATATTGCTGGCGATCTGCGAAAGCAGGTGCAGATCATGATTGTTGAAGCCTGATTTGCCCGATGCATCGCAGGACAACCACGGCAGGCCGGCGCGAATAACGTGAATTCTCACACCGGTTGCCTTTTCAAGAGTTCGAATCGTGTTTTTTATCCTGGCGATCGGGCGGGGCATAAATCGCCGTATGATCTGTAATTCCTGCTGGGCCGCCGCATCGATCGTCCCGTTTGCCTTCAGAGACGCCAGCGTGCCGGTCTCGCCGGCGCCGGTTTGTATCCACCATTTCAGAAGGGTTATCTGCGATTTCGCCAGTCCTGCATGACCGTGCGGCGGCATGCGATGATGATTCCAGGCCGGCAGGGTGATGCGTCGTATGAGAATACTGTGATCAGGATCACCGGGCAGTACCACTTTGTGCCCGAATTTGCCGTACATGACGTATTGGTACTTATCCAGCCTCAGATGGCCTTTCTGACGATTGACACCATGGCACATGATGCAATTCTGAATAAAGATCGGCTGAATCAGGTGGCGATAGACGTTCATTGAACTGTCAAGCGAAACCGGCTTGACATCAGCCGTAGCCGAAGCTTGAAATTCTCCACCACCGGTTGTGGAAAACGCGGAAAAATAGCTTTTGCCATTAATGGCACCCGCCACGCCAGCTCCGGCGACGACGCATCCGGCCAACAAAGCGGCCGCACACCATCGGAGGTTATTCTTCCATTCTCGATCAGACATACCCTGCTACCCTTCATCTTGATTTACCGTAACACCGAGTCCACAATCCCCGGCAATATACCGGTTGAGCACAATAGGAACGACGCATCGTCCGCAATGTTGCAAAAAACTAGAAGTTTGGCAGATCGCTGATTCCGCCGTCACCGGTCACCACGAGGTGAGGAATAAAATTCTGCTTCTTAAACTTGTTTATCACTGCATTGCTGACCTTATG
>DAHWIP010000098.1:0-6704 GCA_027344975.1 Phycisphaerae bacterium | reverse complement strand
GTAACGATCTCGGGCGGGCACGATTCAGGCTCATGAGGCTTGCAGAACAATGTGGCTGTTGGCCGGAATACACCGTCAATTGGGTTGAATTTAATAATGGTCATTTATATCTGCATATTGCAGGTGATGGGTTGCCTGACTTGGCAGTAGGCGATGAACTCTTTGTCCTCGACAACCGATGTCAGGCCATCGTGGGCCGGTTTGCCGTGAGCAAGGATGAGAACAATGAATATGTTGCGGGGCCGGGGGAGAATGTGAATGCACTCTGGATGGGATATTATGTAGATAAAGGATTGCATAAGGCAAAATTGCCCGTTGAATTTGCGGTTTTTTGTGTTTCGATATTTGAGAAAGGGACTGATAATGAATTCTGAATCAGCCAATGCCAAAGCGAGGGTTGTGGGACGGGTCGCCCAGATTCTCAACGAATTTGAACTTGTCATTAATGTTGGCGCTGAAGCCGGCGTGGGTCAAGGAATGAAATTCGCGGTACTTGCGGAGGCACCACTGAAGATTGTGGACCCGGTATCCAAGCAAGAACTTGATGCGGTCGATCGTGAGAAGGTGCGAGTGCAGGCAAGCGAGGTACGTCCTAAAATCACGATATGCCGCACTTACCGGAAGAAGGTGATCCCGCCCGGCCCCATGTATTTTCCTCATCTGTTCGAAGTTGGATCGAAACTTACCGATGCTAGCCCTCCAAGGGAAATTCCGGAAACGCTCCGAGCACTAGATTCCTCACTTCCGAAGCCGCTTACGCAAGATGAGAGCTATGTGAAAATTAACGACCGCGTGGTTCAAATTGATGAATAGAGACCCGCCTGCCTCAATGTAAGTTTCGTGATTATACAGGTTTTTTTGCCTTGGTTATTTTTACTTGCTCATTTCCCAAAAATGCTGCGGGCGACCATTTGGCCGCCCGCTAATTCCGGTTTTTGGGTTTCTTTTTTTGTGGCAATCATGCACTTGAGGCACACGCCGCTACCGCCGTCTGAACGGCTTGGGGAATTTTCATTAGCCCCCGTCCCCAATTCGCTTTTTCCGCAACCGGATACGGCTCAACGTTTCATTGCGGCGTCGGGGCAGGCCAGTGTATGCATAGCACACTCGCTTTCTACCCCATTTAGGGCGACTGCAATATATACAGATTTCATGGATTCGTCAAAATAGGCATTAAGTCAGGTTTCTGTAAACAATAAAAGTGGTTATCCGCCGAAAGCATCTCCGCTTCAGTCTGCAATAGGGGCGGCAATCTTGTTTGATGGTGCCGTGTAGCTGACCAATTCATTCTCATACCGTACAATTTCGCCATGGCCAATGGAAAACAAAAACTCGAACTCACCTGGATCGGCAAAGAAAACCGGCCGAAGCTGGAACCGCGCGTCCTGATCGAGGATCCTGCAAAATCATATCATGCTGCCCATCGTATTAGTGAAAATGATATTTTCGACAACCGCTTGATTTTTGGCGATAACCTGTTGGCTCTCAAAGCACTGGAACAAGAATTCACCGGTAAGATCAAATGTATATACATTGATCCACCGTATAATACTGGCTCAGCATTTGAACATTATGATGATGGTATTGAGCACTCACTATGGCTATCGCTCATGCGGGACCGACTGGAGATTCTAAGACGACTGCTTTCTTCTGACGGCGTCTTCTTTTGCTCACTCGACGTATCTGAACTCTTCTACGCCGGCGTGCTTTTGGACGAGATATTTGGCCGCGAGAACCGCGTTGAAGTCTTCGTCTGGAAGAAAAGCTACGGGGGTGGCGCGAAATCGAACTATGTCGTAAATCAGAGCGAATTCGTGCTCTGCTATGCCAAGGAATCCGCTCGCTTGCCGCATTTCGCCCTTCCCCCTGATGCAAAGGCGTTGAAATACTACAAATACAAGGATGAGCACTTCGACCGACGCGGGCCATATCGGCTCCAACCGCTGGCGACGACGAGCAATGATGAACGTCCTAATTTACGCTACCCGATCTTGTACAAGGGCAGAGAGATTCTGCCTGAGAAACAATGGCAGTGGTCGCAGGATCGCGTAAAGACAACGATTGATGCCAACGGCATAGTATTCACCGAACGGGCTGGCAAAGTGTCGGTATCTTATAAGCAATACCTCCGAGACGAAGAGGGCGAAGAGAGGCTGACCAAGCCAGTGTCGATTATTGATGGGTTCTACACGCAGCACGGGACATACGAGAGCGTTGCCCTCTTTGGTCAGGAGGACAAGTTCCAGTTTCCCAAGCCAGAGGGCCTCATTCATTATGTGATTGCTATGGCATCATCGCCCGGTGACTGGGTACTCGATTCCTTCGCCGGCTCCGGCACCACCCCTGCGGTTGCACACAAAATGGGCCGCCGTTGGATCATCGTCGAACTTGGCGAACTTTGTCATACCCACATTATTCCCCGTATGAAAAAAGTTATCGATGGCCAGGATTCCGGTGGCATCACTGGAGCCGCCAACTGGAAAGGCGGTGGCGGTTTTCGCTATTACAGAGTTGGACCGTCGTTGATTGTCAAGGATCAATGGGATAATCCGGTAATCAATCCGGAATTCAATGCCGCCATGCTGACTGAGGCAATGTGCAAACTCGAAGGTTTCACATTTGATCCCCACGCAGAGATTTACTGGCAACAGGGCTGCAGTTCGGAAACCGACTTTATCTATGTCACCACTCAGATCATGACCAGGGAAATGCTGGCCAAGATCAGCGATGAAGTCGGCCCCAATCGCAGCCTGTTGATTTGCTGCAGTGCATTTCGTGGCGATGCGGGCCAATTTGAAAATCTGACGGTCAAAAAGATCCCCAAGGCGGTACTTAAAAAATGCGAATGGGGGCACGACGATTATTCGCTGGAGATCAAGAACCTTCCGGCTGCGCCGGAAAACCCACCCATGGAAGTACATTCACAAGAGACGCTGCCTGCTGGAGAAGCCGGCCAGGCCGCAATGGGCAATGCCCGCAAACCCGTCCGCAGATTCGGCAAGGGCAGGTCCGGCGACCCGGTGCTGTTTGATATGACCGGTGATGTGAAATGATGAGTATGCAATATATCAATGCCATCAGCAACCGCCTCAGCCTCCGGCCTCCCCAGCGGGAATCGGTGGAAATTCTTTCCCGCATCTGCGAGATCATTGAACTATCCAAGGAAGCCGACCCGGCGGTATCTCTGCAGGCGGTCAAAAACGCGTTTCCGACGGTGGAAGATTTTGAGCGAGATTTTCCTTCGTTGTGCTTCGCCCTGGCCACCGGTGTGGGTAAGACGCGGCTGATGGGAGCGTTTATCGCGTATCTTTACCAGGCCGTTGGCATACGTAATTTTTTCGTGCTGGCTCCAAACCTGACAATTTATAACAAACTGATCTCTGATTTTACGCCCAATACACCCAAATATGTATTCAAGGGTATCGGCGAGTTCATGACGAATCCGCCGGTGATTATCACAGGGGATAATTACGAATCCGGCGCAGGGGTTCGCGGCGACATGCTGTTTGATGAGGGGATTCACGTCAATATTTTCAATATTTCAAAAATTAACAGTGAGGTACACGGCGGCAGTGCTCCGCGCATTAAACGGCTCGGTGAATATATCGGCCAGAGTTACTTTGATTATCTCGCCGGTCTGGACGATCTGGTAATGCTGATGGATGAGAGCCATCGCTACAGGGCTACAGCGGGCATTCGGGCAATTAATGAGCTTAAGCCGATTCTCGGACTGGAATTGACGGCCACGCCACAGGTGGAAACCGGCGGGAAGGCTCTGCCATTTAAGAATATTATTTACAGTTATCCGCTGGCTTCGGCGATGAATGACGGCTTCGTGAAGGAACCTGCTGTGGCGACACGTCAGAATTTTGATGCCACTGCATTTTCGGCCCAGGGGTTAGAACAAGTTAAACTTGAAGATGGCGTGCGGATTCACGAAAATACCAAAGTTGAACTGGAGGTTTACGCTCGTAACAACGATAAGCCGATCATCAAGCCGTTCATGCTGGTTGTGGCAACCGATACAAATCACGCCAACACCCTGCAGCAGATTATTGAGGGCGATACATTTTTCGAGGGCCGGTACAAGGGCAAAGTCATTCAGGTTCACTCCAATATCCGCGGGGAGGAAAAAGATGATGTCGTCCAGCAGTTATTGACCGTCGAGCACCCGGATAACCCGGTTGAAATCGTGATACACGTTAACATGCTCAAGGAAGGGTGGGATGTGACAAATCTCTACACGATTGTTCCGCTGCGGGCGGCCAACTCGCGGACACTGGTGGAACAATCCATCGGACGCGGCCTGCGCCTGCCGTATGGCAAACGCGTGGGTGTGCCGGCGGTGGACCGGCTGACCATTGTGTCGCACGACAAGTTCCAGGAGATCGTGGACCATGCCAACGATCCCGATTCAATCATCCGGGCGGGGGTGGTGATTGGGCGGGACATTCCCGAAGCCGGCCGAAAGGCCGTGGAGGTCAGGAGCGCTTTTGAGCAGGCAATTACCGGTGGTATCGTACCAGCTCGCCAAACCGCAGACGGACAACCCGCCCGCGAGCAGAGAAAGCTCTTCGAAAAGCCGGAAGAACAGGCAGTCGCCAAGGCGACTTATCAGATCATCAAGCAGTACGAACGGCTCAGGGGAAGCGATCAACTTCAGAATGCCGATATCCAGCAGAAGATTGTGGAGAAAGTTCAGGAGATTGTTCGGCCGGCACAGGGTGCATTTGAAAGTATCGTCGAGACTGTGAACGTGGCCGAAGTGGTGCAGAAAACTACCGAACTATACCGCGAGTTATCCATCGACATACCAAAAATTATAGTGGTGCCCAAAGGCGATGTGATGTGCCGATACGAGGATTTCGATATGGATGTACGGAACATCAATCTGCAACCGGTTGCCCAGGACATTCTGATTCAACACCTGCATGAGAACCAGCGATATCGGCTGCAGGATGGATCGGGCATTATCAGGGAGAAACGGCTCGAGGACTATCTGGTGCGTGGCCTGATTGATTTCAACGATATCAGTTATGACGAGCATGCGGCGCTGCTCTACAAGCTTGCGGGACAGGTTGTCGCACGGCTGCGGACATACCTGGCTCAAGAGGATGATGTGATCAACGTTCTTCAGTTCCATCAGCAGCCCCTGGTGCATCTGATCCATGCTCAGATGCAGCAGCATTTCAAGGAATCAGCCGGCGCTTATGAAGCTCAGGTGACCAGGGGCTTCCGTACGCTGCGTGCCAACAACTATTCTGCCGCAGCGGATGAGAATGAGCGCGACTTCCGTGTTGTCATTCCTGAGGGCCAGCGAAACCGGATCGGCTCGATGGTGTTCGGTGGTTTCCGCAAATGCCTGTACCCGATCCAGAAATTTGATTCCGATCCGGAGCGGCGCTTTGCGGTGATTTTGGAGAACGATGGGGATGTTTTGAAGTGGTTCAAGCCCGCTAAAGGCGATTTTCAGATTCACTATAGTCACGAGGAAGCCTACGAACCTGATTTTGTTGTTGAGACGAAAACGGCGAAGCTTCTTTGCGAGCCGAAGCGAGCCAATGAGATGACGGACCAGATTGTTCTCGCCAAGGCGGATGCGGCCGCCACATGGTGCAATCATGCAACCGTCCATGCCAATGAAAATGGTGGAAAACCATGGCATTATTTGTTGATCCCGCATGATGCCATTACAGACAATAAAACTCTTCAAGGATTAGCCGCAGTGTACACTTATTGTAGCAATCATGCTGCACACAATGATGAGATTTCATAATGGAACCAACACTCTACAACGAATCACTCCGCATTATTGCATCGCTCCATCACGATGGTGTTGTTCAGGCAATCCAGCGCAATGAATTGGTCGCCGCACTGGCTGATGCCGTGCTCAAGCACTGTGCCACCCCCGGCGGCAAGGCCGAAGCAACCGCAAAAAACATCCTCGCCCGCGGCCAGCCGCTATTTACGTTTGCGGATGAAAATGCGCATCTCCTTCATGCCGGGGCAAAAGCCTATGAATTAGACCATGTTAGATCGACGTTGGAAGACGGGGTAATCATATTGAGGAACTGATATGTTTATGTTAGCGCTCTGGCAAATTCACAAATCTGACATCCGCCGTCTCCAGGGTGACGACAGGCAATTCACAGAGTTTTTGAATTCCCTCCTGCGAGCGACTGCTGCAGGACATGGTATCCCGGATTGTAAAGTTCGTACTACAATTAGAACGAATATTCCCGACGGAGGAATTGACGCCGCTATCGACGTTACGATCCCGGACGATACTACCGGATCATTGCAATGCCCTACGGCATGGCAATTCAAGGCACAGGCCTACAAGACGCTGGGGAAAACCAAGGAAGCCAAAAAAGGCGGGCGGGCTAAGGCAGAAGGCAGCACACGAAAGCGGAAGGATGTTGCGCTAAAGTGGCTCCGTGATCAAGTTCAGAATTCATACGCAAAGAACCTGATAACACGAGGCTATGCATACCGTTTGGTCATCTGCGATGGAATGCCCGCTAATACGAAGGAGAAGTGGACCGAAGCGCTGTGGGATGAAGCGTTGAAGCTATCCGCAAATGCCCAGCAGCCGATGGTGCTAACAGAGGACGACCTTGCGCAGTGGGCGAACCGCTTTCCGAGCGTCTGTATAGAGTTTTTCCGCCCAGGCCTGGGCGATCTGGACTTCCAGGTTTTCAGTG
>DAHWIP010000097.1:0-6725 GCA_027344975.1 Phycisphaerae bacterium | reverse complement strand
CCTGCAAACGGATGTGCAGGATGCGTTCGGCCCCCTGCCACCGGCGGCGCGGACGCTTTTTGAACTTACCGAGTTGCGGATTGCGGCGGCGGAGAAGTCGATTATCAGCTTGATCTCCAAGGCGCCGGATGTGGTGTTTCATTTTGGTGATTTGAGGGAGGCGGGCCCCCTGCTGGCCAAGGCGCCGGGAACGGTCCGTCCGATTGATGAAAAAAATGTTAACCTCCGCCTTCCCCCCGCCTATTTTCAGGGGGATACGCTGCTGCTGGTCCTGCGGCGGTTATTCGGTCTGGAAGGTGATGCGGGTAACGCCGGGGTAGCTACCGGCCCGGGTGCTGGCGACCGCACTCAGGCAGCGGCAACTCCGCCTGCGGGTCGAAAGCCGCAACCGACTCGGTAGGCATTATGGGCCGCACGGGCAACGGATGGCTTTCATATTCGCGAACTCAATGAGCCGTTTCGCGGCGGTTTCGGGTATCGGTTATAATAGAAAGTAAGCAGCCGGGTGGTCGCTCGTCATAACCTGACGGGAGGAAAGTCCGAACACCACAGGGCATGGTGGTGGGTAACGCCCACCGGATCCGGCGTGAGCCGGGTGCGGGAAAGTGCCACAGAAAACAGACCGCCGAATGCAGGCGAAAGTCTGCATGGCAAGGGTGAAAAGGTGCGGTAAGAGCGCACCGCGATGCCGGTGACGGCGTCGGCATGGTAAACCCCACCAGGTGCAAGACCAAATAGGAGGCCAACGCGCCGGCCCGGCGTGCCTGTGATGCCCCCGTCAAACAATCACAGGCAATTTGATCCCGGCGCGCGAAGCTCCCGCTTGCGGGAATCAGCGCGCAGGATCAGCACGGCCTCGGGTAGGTCGCTAGAGGTCGGCAGCAATGTCGATCCCAGATAAATGACCACCGCCCCTGAGCGGGTACAAGATTCGGCTTACAGGCTGCTGAAAAACCGGGCTGCGACCATCATGTCGCAGTCCGGCCTTTTTTTATCCGGCCGCTTTTCGACCGAGCCCGTGATCGCCCGTGTGGAAGGCCTGGGTAGTGCGCACGGGCCCGGGCGCGTGAAGAACGATGATTTTAATTTTCGGCGTAAGGCGGTTATAAATCGCACGGGTTGAAGGTTGATTTCGGGAGTTTCAATGGCCTCAGAGCATCTGCCGCAGATACCGAGCAAGCTGTTTTTGACGCGCGGATCGGGAAGACATCGATTTCGGGCGCAGTCGCTGGAACTCGCCTACCGGAACGCCGGTATTCAAAAGTTTAATCTTGTGAAGGTATCGGGTATTGTACCTGCCCGTTGTAAATTCATTAATGCCCGCGAGGGGATCAGCTATCTGAGTCCGGGGCAGGTGGCCTACGGCGTTATCAGCGAAGTCGCCTCCAATGAACCGAATCGGCTCATCGGCGCCGGCGTGGCGGTGGCCAAGGCGATTAAAGATCAATACGGTTATATCAGCCATTTTGAAGGGTATGGCCTGACCGAAGAAAGGTTGCGTGATGAAGTGGATGACGCGGCCGTCACCATGCTGGCCACCACGCTGGGGATCGAATTTGATCCGGCGAAGAATTATGACGAGCGCAAGGAAATTTATCGGATGAGCGGCTACACCGTGCGAGCACGGAATATTGTGCAGACGGCCGAGGGGGATAAGAACGGACTCTGGACGACCGTGATCGCGGCGGCCATCTTTATTATCTGAAAATCAATTATCAGGCGATTCCTATTGAATCGGTCGGTGGCTGCCTGTCATCATGTCTTGCAGCCAGTCGACTACGGCATGGATCCGCCGGCCCGCGGCTGAATCAGTGTGATCGCAGTCTGAGATGATTGACCGAGCCGCCAGATGATTTCCTTCGCGGCGGCGTTGAGTTTGCCATTGGGCGTGGTGATGTGGGCATCGCGGCCTGCGGCACTGTAGGCGGTGGCGATCTGCTTACCTGCTTCAAACGAAAGCACGTCCGCGGTGAGACGGGCTCCGGAAAGCTCCAGAGCGGCCCGGTCAGCACGAACGGATTTGAGCTTCGCGGGGCCTCCCATGCCGAGGGCGACTCCACCGGAAGCGGTTTTGTCGGTTCGCCGCAGCGTGGCGATCAGCCGGGCGGCATCAAGAAGTATCAATCCTTTATTAGGTCCGCTGTAAGCGCCGGTAATGCTGCGTGAAAGCACAAAAGGACGCATCGGGCGATAGACGAGCCGCACATTGCCCGCAAGGACAAGGCGTCCGGTCGATCCGCGATAGTCGAGCGATTTGCTCCAGGCGAAAGCGGACTGCCCCCGGTTGGTCGGCGCGGAGGCGGTTGCGGCGGGGCGGCCGGAGCGGCGATAATTTTCCAATGATAATTTACCGCGACCGGCAATCAGCAGATGGGCTTTGCGGGCGTTATAGCGCAGACGGTGGCACTCGATGAACAGACGCGTATCGATGAGTTTTGCGGCGTTGTAGCTGACATCTTCCGCCTGCACGCTCTGTTTTTTGCGAGTGGTAAAGGCGTAGATTTCGATCACGCGCAGAGCTCCATTTTTGCGTACCCGGAGTTTAACCTGAAGCACCGGCGCCGTGAGGCGACTCTTTCGCAGCGGCTGACCGACCAGTTGGGCCGCTACATGCGAGAAGAATGTGGCCTCACCGACTTTATTACGAAAATACATGCGCCCCTTCCAGGCCAGAAGGAGATGGGTAGGCGTTTTACCGCCACGGTTGGTAAGGTACAGCTTGCCGGCCACAGGCACATTCAGATCGTCGCTTTCACCATTAAGCGTAATGAGCTGGCTGGAAAGCCAATTGTCCTGCTCGGCAATGCGGGCCGGCCTGTCGGAAGCGGCATTGCCGCGGAGTGTGGCGAGTTTGGTGCGGCGATCCCCCCGCAGATCAGAACAGGTTGCGGTGATCGGTTGTGATCCACCGGAAATAACCAGTGAAACCCGGCCCCAGGCGTGAAACCGCCCGACGGTGAATCGGCCCGGTGCGACCGCCGCCGTTGGACGCTTCCTGCCCGCGGGCGTTGCGGATGGGATACTCTGCAATTGGGCCCGGAGAAAATGAGATTGGAGATCATAACGGCGGGGTGATTTTCCAACGGGGCTGGTGCGCCGGACGGCGCCGACGGAAAGCCCAAGCCCGGCGTTACCACCGGTCTGATAGAACGAAACATGTACCCCCCCCGCCGCATACAGACTCGATGGTTGCCGAACGCCGGTAGTGTGATTAACTGCCGTGGAAAGCTGCACGGAATCAGCGGAAAGCGTGTCATCATGCCGAGCCTTGCCTGCGGGCGTGCCAATCGCCGCACGCATAGATACATGGCCGCGGGCAATGAAGCGGCGCAGCACGGCCGCACCTTTGGGTGCTGCGGCAAAGAGGGCGTGCATCGTATGAGACTGAAGATGGAAGGTTTTATTGTAAAACACCGCCCGGCCGGAGAGGCGGAGCGATTTAATCGAGGACTTACCGCCGTGGCCAGAACGGCGCATGACCACCAGCATCTCATTTTGCCAGCTCCCCTGCCACCCGTGCGACGCCGACCCTTTCGGCGTATACGTCCACTGTCCCGGGCCGGTGAGATTGAGCCGATTGGAATTCGCCGCGTAAAGGAGGTTGCGGCAGGTGATGTGGCCGAGGTGGGCATCGATAAATTTAATGGGGGCCAATCCGTCGGCCTGCATTCGGAGACGCCGGGTGGCGGTGTGGTAGCGCACCTCACTGGCGTAGGCGAGGCGAGCGGGTCCATCGTGCATGACAACCGGATCGCCGCTGCGGCCGAATGCCTGCAGGATCACATCCTGAACGCTCTGTAATCCGACGTGCCGCTCACGTACGGGGCGCAGTACCAGTGGCCCATTCCAGTGCACCACCAAATTGTGCCCGGTTTTCGTGGCAGGGGCAGGTTTCGACGGGTGCCCTTTCTGATGTGTCGCGGGGCGGCTGGTTTTACCCGTTGCCGTTTGGGTTGTGGTCGGCGGTGTCACAGGTTGCGTTTGTGGGGACTGGGTTGTTCCGGCGACACCGTTATCACTGCGTGCCGACGAGAAATAGAGACGCAGCCGATGGGCGGCGAGCGTTTCAGCACCAAAATGAACCCTGACTTTTTCAGTAAACACCAAGCCATAAACGGAACCGGAGAGTGCAGGCGCGGCCGGATGGGTAGTCGGTGCGTGCGATGCCTTTGTCTGCCGGCTGTTTCCCGCAGCGTGTCGTTTTTCGTCCAACTTGCCTGAACGGTTGCGGCCCGGTTGAGAGGTGGCTGGCGCTTGCATTTTCGGAATTGCCCGGGGCGCCGAACCGGAGGCACGGGTCGAAGTCGCGGCCGTGGTTGCAGCATTAATATTTTTCAGGGTCAGGTAATCGCCATGGGCAATCTGGAGATAATCCAGGCGTTTGGTGGTGACATTCAGTTCGCATGTCAGGCGTCTTCCGGCAAATGCCACACGATCACCGTGCACGACGACCCGCCCCCGGCTGGTGATAAGCCCCTCCTGATAATTAAAGTTGACCGGTCGACTGAGCGTAATTTGAAACTGCCCTTTTTGCCGGCGATCGTCTCCCATGATGAAGCTGTTTTCCGGGCCGATGGTAATGACGACATGTCCGTAAAGTCGGCCTTTGCGGGGATAAATATGATTGGACAGCGGTCCGCCGAGTTGATCAACGGAAACATCACCGTAGTCGCTGGTAACGAATATGGCCGTGTGATGACTGCCGTAAAATTTCATGCGGGGTTTGACGAGATGGTAGCGCCCGCTGCCTTTGGGAATGGCACGATGGAATTTGAGCACATAAAGCAGGCGCCCATTTTTATCCCTGTCCACCATGACCAGATTGGACCCGCCGGTGCCGGAGGGTATCTTGATCGGCTTGAGGCGATGCCCGCCGGGCGCTGCCCCAGGCGCGAAGAATCTCGACTTAAGCCAGAGAAACGCCCCCACAACCAAGGCGAGACTGAGTATGTAAATAAGCAGGCGTCTACCGACCATGCGGCTCAATCATCCAAAAACGCGGTTACTTCCTTCATCGATGCCGATCAGTGGTAGCGTGCCAGAACCTGTTCCCACAAATTCATCGATTTGCACAACCATTCTATCGCATCGCGCACCGCACCGTGGCCGCCCGGATATCGGGTGATATAACGTGCTTCGGCCTTCACTTCCTCAGCGGCATCCGCGACGGCGATGGGCACACCACAGCGACGCATGACGGGCAGATCGGGCAGATCATCGCCGATATAGGCTACCTGCTGAGCATCGAACCCGAGTTGCTGGAGGAGATCGTCAAATATTTCCAGTTTGTTGGAGACATTCTGATACACGTATTGGATGCCGAGTTCTTCAGCCCGGTGCTGGACGACGAGGCTCTCCTTGCCGGTGATTATGGCCACCTGCCGATTCAACCGCCTCCAGATAACCAATCCCGACCCGTCACGTACATGAAAGCGTTTGATCTGCTGGCCGCTGTCATCGCGAATGATTCCGCCGTCGGTCATGACCCCGTCCACATCGAGGATGAGCAACTGAACCTCCGGGGTGAGAAGTTCATATACGGGCCGTGCAATTTCACTCATATTCGTCTGACTCCTGTATCTTCCTTGAAAGACTCAATCTGCAACCTGCAGGCTTACAATATCCTGAACATCAATCATACCGACGGGGCGGCCCGATTCATCTACGACCGGCAACTCGTCAATCCGATGGCGATTCATCAATTCAAGCGCTTCACTGGCGAGCCGATCGGGATTGATGCGCTTGGGACTTCGGGTCATGAAGCCGGCGACCGGAACATCGAGGATGGTTTCCTGAGTGGCAATTCGCCGCCGGATGTCGGCGTCGGTCAAGATACCTGAGAGCAGCCCCTGATCATTGATGATGACCAGGGCGCCCGCCCGCCGACCGACGGCATGCTCGATGGAGAGCGCTTCACGAAGCGTCTGCTCTTCACGAACCACCACCAGATTTTCGCCGGCGCGAAAGCTCATCACCTCCGCAACACGCAGCAGTTTTCGGCCCAGCGACCCGGCAGGATGGAAAGCCGCAAAATCCGCTGCCGAAAAATTTCGTTTGCCCATGACCCCGAGAACCAGTGCGTCCGCCGCGGCACCCATGCAGGCGATGCTGGTGGTCGGAGCCAGGCGCAGCGGACATGCCTCTTCGATATTGCCCAGTTCAATGGTGATATCCGCCAGACGCCCCAGCGAACTTTTGCGGCTGGAGGTGATGGCGATCGTAGCGACGGCACTGCGTTTAATAGAATCCGTGAGGCGAAGCAGTTCCTGTGTCTCACCGCCGTAGGACAGCATCAGCATGATGTCACCGCGTCGAACGCGGCCCAAATCCCCGTGCAGCGCCTCAACCGGGTGAAGAAAGTGAGAAGGAGTGCCGGTGCTGGCGAAGCTGGCACTGATTCGCTGCCCCGCCAAGCCCGACTTGCCGATCCCCGATACCACCAAGATCCCCGGTTTGTCTGGGCCGGTGTGGGCGTAAATGAGTTCGATAGCCTTGGGAACGGCATCATCAAGCCGATTCACCAGATTGCCGAGCGCTTCCGCCTCGGATTGCACCACCTGCCGGGCATCTAAAAGTAACTGTTGGCCTTCCGCCGCCGCGTTCATCATCCATTTACAATAAGGGATGATTCGCGGGGCGTAAAACCAGCCTCAGGGATCGGGACGTAAAGTCGACACCGCAAAGTAAAATGTGGTATTCTTTTGGTTGTTCCACGCTGTATCCCC
>DAHWIP010000096.1:0-6736 GCA_027344975.1 Phycisphaerae bacterium | reverse complement strand
GTATACTTGCGGTAGGATGATCAGATATCCGGAAACCTCCCCGGCAGAGATATCGGAGAGATTTTTCGGAGCGGCGATAAAAGCGGGAATGGCTGTTGAGTTTGGAATTGTGGTGCGACGATGACTCTTCCGATGGGTGCTGAATTCATGCGACGGCGACGGCAGCGCAAAACCACCTTAATATCGCTGTCCGATGCCTCCCGCGCGATTCCGCGATGCTGGCGATGGATGCTGCGCCTCATGGTTCCGCTGCTGGTCCCCGTCTTGGCGGGAATGGTTCGCCTGGGGCCCGGTCCGGTCATCTCGGTCCCCCCGATTATTATTAAAGTCCGTCCCGGAACTGAAAAAAGTTCCACCTTCATGGGAGTCTCCGTCAATATCTCATTCTCGGCTCAAGATCAGATGCGCAAAGCCAGACGCCTTATTCGCAGTGGACATCTGACCCGGGCCCTGATGATTTACCAGCATGTGCTCGAGACCCTCGGTACGCATCTGATCAAAATTCATCATGCTCGATATATCTCCCTGCGTGATTATGTATGGCAAACACTTTATCAATCACCGGCGGCGCGGAACGGCCTTTACGATCAGCTATTCGGTTTGATCGCCGCAAAAGCGATCAACGCGGCTCAAAACCGACATGACCCGGATGCAATTCTCACGGCGTGCAATAAATATCTGTTGACATCGGCGGCCGTCGACGCTCTCATACATCTGTCCGACCGTTACTTTGAGGCGGGACAGTTTTCCCGGGCGCTCCGTATCGATCGGGAATTGCTTCCCGATCCGGCCGCAGAACATCGGCGACCATCCATTCTTTTCCGGGCGGCCTTGGCGGCCCGAATGGCGGACCGCCCGCGTCTGCTGGCGCAATACCGGAGTGAACTGGTAAAGCAATATCCCGCCGCACAGGGCACCGTGCAGGATCACACCCGGAATCTCGCCGATGCGCTGACTCAGATTCTCCCCCAACTGACGGTGCCGAATCGGTCCGGCTCGGTCTACGTCGGCACGATTCCGCCGCGAAAAGCGGTCACGGTTGATGATCATGCCGTCCCCAACACCGTCCTATGGAATCGAACGTTCGGAAGCTTGAAAATCAAGCTTCCTCATGCCGAGCCCGCCGCACAAGTCCTCATGAATTCCATCACCAATGAGTTGAGCGTCTTCGGCCTTAACGGCACCCCTCAAACTGCCTCAGAAGAAAATCGGCTCATGTTCTCCTTTCCGACGCTCGGTCATCGGGTCGTGTATGTTGACACATTGAGCCGGATCGAGGCGCTCAGCACGAGTTCAGGTTATCCGCATTGGACATATCCCGGCGCCAGAACTCGATCCAACGGTCAATCAATGGCTAATCTGGCATTTATCTCCATGGAGGCCGATCAGATATCCTGCTCGGTTGCACATGGTCGCGTTGTCGGCCTGTTGACGACGCGAGTCGGGACCAATAGCCCCGGTAATTCGTATCCGATCAATCCGATGTACGCTTACATCTACCATCCGCAGGCGTACAGCGTGGTGTGCCTGCGTGCACATAATGGTCATCTCCTCTGGACTCTCCCATCCCGTTCCATTACCGGTATGGTCATCTGCTCCCCTTTGCTCACCCGCAAAGGTGTTTTCCTGCTCACGGCCGACCGTCAGGGAACCGGTATGCAGGTGCGCCTTTCGGCTGTAAAACTGAATCCAAAAAACGGCTCCACACTCTGGACGCATTATCTGTGTACCATTTCCGGACCTGCGTTTGAGTCTCCATCATTGAACGTTCAGGCGACTGCCGCCGCCGGACGCCTGTACATTGCCACCGGCGCCGGGGCGGATATGGCGGTAAGTCAGCGAAGTGGACGCATATGCTGGCTTGACTATACGGTTGATCCGGTCCCCCCATCCAACAACCCCTTTGGCTACGGTGCGCCGGTTCTTCGCATCCCGCCTTGGAGATTGAATCCCCCAATTGTAACTCATCGAAATGCCATCATGGCCGTTTCCGGCACTCATCGCCTCTGGCGGATCGATGTTTTTCGGCGTGCCAGTGGACGCCGGGTGATCAGTTTTGCTCCCCCCTCCAGACTTGGTCTGACAATTTTAGCAGGCGTAACCGACAAGACGATCATCCTGACCGGCGCGCGAACCGCCGCCTTCGATCGCACCACCGGAAAGCTCCTTTGGACCAGTTCTCGGTCGTACGGCGACCCTGTCGCCCGCCCCGTCCTGACCACCGGATTGTTATATCTCCCCACACGCCATGATCTCATCGCCGAGCGCCTCACCGATGGTCATCTGGTCATGCGCGAGCCGTGGCCAATGGCGCAGAATGGCCTCCGCGGAGAGCCCGGAAATCTGTTGGTCGGACGCCACGGCCTTATTGCTGTTAATGATGATTCAATTTATTCCTACGCCCGCTGGAAGACGGCGCTGGCCTATCTCAACGCCCGCATCCGCCGGAAGCCCAATCGTCCAGAAAATTACCTTACCCTTTCGCAGGTCGCATTTGCCGCCGGTCATATATCCCTCTGTAAAAAAGCTCTGAATCAGGCGCTGGCGGTTGCCCTGAAAACAAACTCCGGCGAGGGAACCCTCAATCTTCTCTTCCATGGGGCTATGGATTTTGCTTCCAGGTCCGTCACGGATCATCATCTCAAGTCGTCCGATGTGACATTCTTTTTTCATGCGGCGACGGAAACTGCCCGCTTGCCGAGCCAGCAGGTTCGGTGGCGATTCGCCCAGGCAAGCTATCTGCTTGATCAACATCATCCGCGCCGCGCCCTGACCCTCTGCCAGCAGATTCTTGCCGATAAGTCCATGCGCAGCGTCGCCCTGACCGTCAACAGAAATTCACTTCCTGCGGAAGCGGTACTACCGGCATTCATCGATTTGCGGATCATCAAACCCTATGGCGCCGCCATCTATCAGCCTTGGAAACTCATGGCCGACAAACTTGTTTCGTCCGCTGCCGGATCCCGTAAGCAACTCGCTGAGGTCGCCTACGGTTATCCAAACAGTCCGGCGGCACCCATCGCCGCAAAAGCTCTGCTTCATCTGCTGATTGCCGATCATAATTGGAACGCAGCTCGCCATGTTGCGTTGATGGTGCTCGCAGGCATCCCGCGTGTCCCATCCACCTGCGCTGTCAGGGTCGCGCTGGCAACCGCCTTACTGCATCTGCACCATGATAGGGAATCGCAGGTGGTCGCCCGGGCGGCGCAGGAATGTCCGCAAATAACCAACGCCCAGGCATCGGCGTTGCAAGCCTTGCTCTCATCCGTCGCCGCTCATACGTTATCTTCCGCCCCTGCCATGAATTTTACGGCAAACTCCTCATTTTCGATTTCTGAACCGGTCCGCGGGCGGCTGCTCATCCCTGCGCAGACAGGGCAGCGTTGGCGCTGCCGGTCCGGCATGTTCATTGTCATTCCTCACAGCGCGGAGCTGAAATGGATGCAGTCGGATGGCGCCATCTCCGACTGGCATTTGCATCTGCGGAATTCCACTCCGCACGTGGCACCCGGTCCGCATGATGCCCCAATCGTAGGCTGGGGCAGGGATGGCCGTCTGGCACTGGTTGCGACGCACGGCGGTGTGGCCGTTCTGGTCTCACATCGGTCTGTCTTTGCCGTAGACATCAAAACCGGCCTGTTACTCTGGCAGCGACATCTCAGAAGTTTATTAATGCCGAAGTCGGTTCAGTCCGAGCACGGGTATTCAGATGCGAACCCGCCGATCCAGCCTTTTGTTCCCGCCTCACCCCAGACAAATTTTGTCTACATCAACGGCGTAATGCAGGCGGCGGCCCCTTCCGGCGTCAACATGGGGCCGTTGTTGCCGGTGATGGCCCGAATCGTTCGCTTTACCGGTCCGATCCAATTCAACTTTATCCGCTGGACTCCATCCGGATTGCTCATCGGTGTCGGTACTCATCTCATGCTGCTCGATCCGAAAACCGGAAAAGCAATCTGGCCCAGCCGCTTTTCCATTAAGCCCTATGGTAAGCTGACAGCTGCTCGGACAATGGGAAAGTCTCTTATCCTTGCCTTTGGGCGTCAATATCATCGTCTGATTGCCGTTAATGCCTCTGACGGTCGTCTCGAGGCGGCTGTGTCACTCTCCGCTCCGGGCGGATACCGGAGGATGCTCACCGGTGCCGACGGCTTGATTTATCTTTTCGGCAGTCGCCGCACTTCCGCATTTAAATTAACCCCGACAGCGTTGAGTCTGGTTTGGAGCCGTCGCGTGATCAATCCGATGCCGCGCCTCGTGGCGCGAACGTTTTTAGGGGTTGTGGAACTTCAGCACCACGGAATCATCTGCTTCAATGCGGCAACCGGCACCACTCGATGGCGTATTCCGATGCTCGCCGGTGCTATGAGTGGAATCCCTGCCGACGATATGGATTTGACGGCTTTTGGCGATACCGTTATTGCACGCACGCCATACAATTTATCCGCTTATTCGGCTGATTCCGGCGCCATTCGCTGGCGGGCGGAAATCAGGACGCGCCAGACGCCGCCGCTGGTCCGCATGCAACTTGCCGATCCGGACCTCGCACTCCTGGCCTGTGGTCCCGCCGGAGCTTTGAATCGCAGCGAAAAATTAATATTGATCAATCAACGAGATCGGCACGGTCGGCTTGATAACGGATCCATCGTCCTGAGCAAGCCGTTGGTTATATCCTCAACCGACGGCAACGGGCCGGTTATTCAGTCATGGTATGTGTTGAACAACAGCATCATCTTCTCGCTTGACGGACGGATCTTCGCGTATCATGCTGGCAGGTAAATGACCGGAGGCTGTCAGTGCTTGATTCATGGACGTTTTCGATTTCAATCGAGCTTGGCGCTGCAGGCGAACGGCTCGTATGAAGGATTGCATAAATGAGTGCGGACATGACGATTTCCGATTATGGCAATGCGGTTCTGAAATCACCTACGTTTCGACAATTCAGAATTCTGCTCGCGGTGGCTGCATCGTGTGTAATCTTTTACACCATCGGCATGTGGGTGATGGTCATGCCACAGATGGGGGGCGCCGGCATCATCGCCTTCGGCCCGTTGGGGTCCTGGGTTGCACCGGCCGGCCTCGTCGCGGCATTGCTCCTGAGTATGGTGGTCTCCGCTTTAATTACCTTCCCCGATGGACCTCATACCGGTCTCTTTGGGGCAGCGGCCGGACTCTGTGCCCTGGCCGTGCGTATCGGCACGATTAAATTTCTCCTTTTAACTCAGTATCACCATCCCTCTGCGGCGTATCTTCCGTTGGTGGCCCAGTGTGCGTTTTTTCTGATCTGGGTTCTTCTGGCGGCGCTGGCTGCGCGGGTCATGCAGCCATGGTTCACCGGCGCCCACCTCTGGCCTCTGAGTGTCGGCGTGCCATGGCCGCTGCGCCATGATGCCGATATAGCCGTTCCAGAGGGCTTTCCATCATCCACCGACTGGCTGGTGCGCACCAACCGGGAGGGAAAGCCCGCCCGGCCGGCCCTCATCGACAGTGTGCTTGCTCTGCTGATGATCGTTCTGATCGCTTTGGTCATGGAGTTGATTACTCTACGTTCTCTGCAGCCCGGGCAGGCGATATTTGCACTGATCATCTCGTTTTATGTTGCGGCTTTCGCAACTGGGCTGGTTTTCAAGCGGGCGGCGGACGTGATGTATCTCGCGGCCCCGCTGGTCACGGCCGCCATCAGTTATCTGGTCTCATGGCACATGAAAAGTCCTTATCCAGGCTACCCCGGCTTTACTCCGGCCAATGCATTGCCTGTTTATTACGCCTCCGCAGGTGTGGTTGGCGCGTTGATGGGATATTATTCCGCCATGCGTGCGGTTCATCACAGTGCTCTCGAGCAGTCCCACGCTGATCAGACGAGAGGAAATTGATGGAGTCGAGCGGCTTGCATGCCCAAACGTGAGCTATCCATCTCGCTTGCCGCCAAGTGCCAGCTCCTCTTCGGTTTCGCCGTCATCATCATCATCACCGGCGCTCTGATGGTTCCCTGGTTGCGGATGGAACAGCTTGCCAATCGTGAGCCGGTTTACGAGGCGGGGGTCCTCACGGATCTGGCGCTGCGGAACATTCACCGCGTTCCTTCAGCAGTGCTGCATCGGCCCGTCGGGCCCCAGATGCCCGTCATGCCTCACACCGGTCATATCACGCCGGCCCGCATCATTACCCTGGTCGGCAAGCACGCGACAAAGCCGAACCTTGATCCCATCTCCGAGCGTGCGCTGCGGTATTTTCGCCGTCATCCGAACCGGCACCATTACGGTTATGTCCACCAGAATTCCCGCCATACGCCCATTTATTATCAAATCACGGGCATCTACGCCAGCCGCGACTGTCTGGAGTGTCATCAGGCGTGGCGGCGGTTGTTTCCGCCGAGTACGCCGGCCCTTCCGGCTGCCACGTTGCCGGCCGGGGCAGTCAAGCCGCTCACCCGGGCACTCGTCGGGCTGGTACGGGCTCAAGTCCCCGTTCGGCTGGATCAGGATCAACTGCTGCTCAACCGCGTGGTGATCATCGTCTCGGGGCTTATCGGTGGTGCGCTGGCCATTATTGTATTTTATCTCATCACCACGCGGCTTATTCTCCAGCCTGTCCGGGTGCTGCGTAATACCGCGGAAAAGGTATCCCGCGGCGATCTCAATATCCGTTCCGCCATCTCGACCGGCGATGAATTTGAACAACTTGCCGAAACGTTCAACAACATGCTCAGCACGCTCCAGGCGTCTCAGACGCAGCT
>DAHWIP010000095.1:0-6761 GCA_027344975.1 Phycisphaerae bacterium | reverse complement strand
GGTGCTGATGCTGACGATCCCGGAACTGACCAGGTTGCTGATCGCGGTGACATCGTTGGTCCCGCGGCTGACCAGCACCCCCACCGGCTGGCTGTCGTAGAAACCGAAACCCAGCGTCTGCAGCTTGGCGAACAGCTCGCCGCGCAGGTCCCCTCCGGTGTGCTCGATATGCTTAATATTTCATCAGTAGGCGTCAAAACCGCCTATCTGCTCTGGAAGGAAGCGGGAATCAACGATATCCCAAGCCTGAAAAAGGCACTTGAGGCGGGCACCATTACCGGCATTAAAGGGTTCGGCGAAAAAAA
This sequence comes from Phycisphaerae bacterium, assembly GCA_027344975.1. GTDB lineage: Bacteria > Planctomycetota > Phycisphaerae > WQYP01 > WQYP01 > JAJZGD01. The sequence goes on along the minus strand of DAHWIP010000095.1, from coordinate 6,456 downwards.
ACAGGCCAACATCAAGCAGAATCTCGCCTTCATGGAAACCGCCGGGGCCCGCATCGGCCTCGGTTACGCGGCACCGCTCGCCCATGAATTGCTCCATCTGGTGCAGGCACTGCCGGGAGTCGCGCAGGCAACTTATTGCGGCAGCCTGCGGCGCGGGAAGGAAACCGTGGGTGATCTGGATATTCTCATCTCCTGCGCTCGCGATGCCGCCCCCGAAGCGGTTGCCCGGCAGCTTGCCGAGGCGGTTAAAAAGCACCCCGAAGTTGAAAATCTCACCGCCGAGGGGGAGACGAAAGTGTCGCTGCGCACTCGACTCGGGCTGCAGGTGGACTTCCGAATCGTTCCGCCGACAAGCTGGGGTGCGGCGCTGCAATACTTCACCGGCAGCAAGGAACACAACGTGCGATTGCGACAGCGGGCATCGGAGCGCGGCATGAAACTCAACGAATGGGGCCTGTTCCGCGGCGAATCCTGCGTTGCCGGCGAAAAGGAAGAAGATATTTACCACGCCCTTGAGCTTGCATGTCTCTGCCCGGAAATGCGTGAAGATCGCGGTGAAATAGAACTGGCGGAGGCCCTGTTTCAGGCCACAACCGGGAAGCTCGTCCACCCCACCGACCCGCGTCTGGAATTTATCGGTAAGACCATTCCCGGCACCTGGACCAGTGTTGAGCGGGCCGATATCCGCGGCGACATGCACATGCACACCACCGCCAGCGACGGACACGAGTCGATTGAAGCGATGATTACCGCCGCTAAAAAACGCGGCTATCAATATATGGCCATTACCGATCACAGCAAAAGTCAGGTTCAGGCGGGTGGTCTGTCCGTGGACCGACTGGTGAAGCATATAGAGGCTATCCGTGCCGCAGCCGCGAAGATCGGCGGTATTGAAGTCCTCGCGGGCAGCGAGGTGGACATTCTGGCCGACGGATCACTGGATTATCCCGATGAGGTGCTCGCCAAACTGGATTGGGTCGTCGCCTCGCCGCATTCGGCGCTGACGCAGGAGGGGGAAGCCGCCACCGCCCGTCTGATCCGCGCCGTCTCCCATCCCCTGGTTGACGTCATTGGTCATCCGACGGGGCGCCTCATCGGCGGCCGGCGCGGCATGGAACCGGACATGCAGCGGGTGGTAATGGCGGCAGTCCGCAGCGGCGGCGCGCTGGAGATTAATTCGCACGACATGCGATTAGACCTTCGAGATGTTCACGCCCGGCTTGCGGTTGAGGCGGGTGTTCCCCTGTGCATCAACACCGATGCCCATCAGATCAGCGATTTCGACAAACTCCCGTTCGGCATTGCGACAGCACGGCGGGCCTGGGCACGGCCGGAAAATATACTCAACACCTGGCCGCTGGAAAAAATCCGGGCATGGCAGAAGAAACGCCGCAGCGGTGATGCGGATTGGTAAAGCCAGTCCGCATCGAAGAAACAGGCGCACAACCCCATACCATATACCATCCGTACTCCGAGCCGCTCCCCGGGCAAAGCGCAAGGGCGGCCGAAGCGGTTAATTTCCCGGCAGATGGGAGGTAAACCGATAATGACCGGCCTCCACCCGATAGATCGCCCGTCCGTGTGAGAACTTGATAAATTTAATCCAGGCGTGCGGCTTGATTGCAGCGCCGTTGAGTTGCACATCAGCGGCATCTTTGGCCGGGATTTCAACCGTGGCGGTGCTGTTGGGCGGCACGCGGACATGCCAGATGAATTCGCCATCGCTGATCTTCCAGTTGCTGACAATTTTACCGTACGGGGAGCGGTGATAGCAGCGCACCCAGGTAAGTTTGCCGAGAATATGGGGATCCATGATGACATGTTTGAATCCGACATGGATCATGCTGCTTTGAATACCTCCTACATACTGGAACAGCCAGGTGAGCATGTCGCCGATGAACATCACGTGATCTTCCGAATTCATGGCCGGATTGGCGGTATTGCCGTTCCACAGTTCCCAGACGGTGGTAGCTCCATGTTTAATCATGAATCCCCAGCCGGGATAGGTGGTCTTATTGAGCATTTTCCAGGCGAGTTGCGATTGCCCCATGCGCGACATTTCATTGAATATCCACTGCATGCCGATCACACCGACCCCCACATGATCGTCCTGCCGTTTGTTCATCCGCCACAGGAAGCGCCGGATGACATCGGCCTGACGATTCTTCGGTGTAATGCCTGAAGCCAGTGCGAGAATACACGCCGTATCCGAGCCGTTTCCGTAATAATGCCCTTTGGCATTCCATGCGTATTTATTAAAACCGACTTTCAGGCGGTGCGCCTCTGCCAGCCAGTGCTGACGCTGTGAGGGATGATGGAGTATCCCGGCGTACCACGCCATCAGTGTCAGGTCTTTATACAGAGTCGCGGTGGCAAGTACCACCTTGGGCGTGGCACGGTTCGGATCATTCGAATGGATCTTCAGGGGTGACCGCGCTGGCGAACACCAGTCGCCGTAGGAATCTGCCCGCGTGATGCCATGGTGCACCATACGCAGTTGAAAATTAATCCATTTTGCCATGGCGGCGTAATGATCTCGGACGGGCGATATCTGGCCATATTGCAGATACAGTGTTCCCGGCAGATAGATGAAAGTGCTCGGCCAGGTCACATCGTGTGTGTAAAAGGCCCAGTAGGGTGGATTGACATCCGAAATATCACCACTGGGACGCTGGGCGGACTGCATATCCCAGAGCCACTTGTCATGGAACAGCTCCGTGTTGAACACGAACGATTCACTTCTGGTTTCCATACCCCGATCACCCATCCATCCCTGGCGTTCATCCCGCTGCGGGCAGTCGGTGGGAATGGAGCGGTAATTATTCTGAATACCCCATCGGCAGTTGTGGAATAGCTGGTCAACCAGTTTATCCGAGCAGGCAAAAGAGCCCGTCCGCGGCAGGGCGTCATGCACCTCTTGCCCCTCAAGGGTTGACAGGGTCGGCTTGCCGGGATACCCCAGAAGTTCTACAAATCGGAATCCGTGATAGGTAAATATGGGATGCCAGGTGATGCCCCCCTTACCATCCATGATCACGGTGTCGGTCTGTTTGGCACTGCGCAGATTGGCTACGTAGAGATGAAGTTGCCCATGACCGGCAGATGGATTGAGATTGACGGTCAATTTGCCGTTACGCACCAGACTTTCGCCGTGACGGAGAACGATCTTTGTTCCTGCCGGGGCGTTAGGAATATGGATTCGGCACCATCCGACCATATTCTGCCCCATATCGAACATCCATTTACCCGGTGCAACCTCTGCCACCTTGATGGGATGGAGAATCTGAGTGATCTTGATCGGAAACTGCATCATCGCCAGCAGTTTTCCGCCGGGCGAATGGACAAGCTCGGCTGACTTCCAGCCCGCTGCGTGATAGCCGACTTTGTTCCAACCCGGCATCTGCATCGCCGTGTTGTAGGTTTCACCGTTGTACTCGCTGTCCATGCGAATCGGTCCGCGGTCCGTCATCTTCCATTGAGGACCACTGGTCACCACGCTGGACGTGCCGTCGGCGTAGCTGATATGAATCATCAGAATCATGCGGGGCGGGATGTGGATGGTATAAGCAGCCGGTCCTCCAAGACCGTATGCCCGACCGTTCCCCAGAATCACGCCGATGGCATTCTCCCCTTTGTGCAGAAGCGGCGTGACATTTCTTGCAACATAGTAGCAACGTTTCGGATACCAGCTCAGCGGCGGTGAGAGTTGCGCGTCACTGGTCCGCTTCCCGTTGATGTACATCCTCCCCAGACCGATTCCACAGAAATAGGCGACCGCCCGTTTGACGCGGTGCGCCACATTAAATTGATCCCGCAGATAAATCGCAGGCAGAGGATGGCGAATCCCCTTCTTCCAACGGGGTTTCCACCCGATCCATTGAGCATGCTGCCATTGGGCCGGAACCCACAGCGCTTCCTGCCAATGTCCGACTTGACTCCATGCACTCGGCTGCGCCGTCTGATTCCACACTCGAACCTTCCAAAAGCACCGCTCCCTTGCGACGAGAGGACTTCCTGCATATCGGATATTAATCGACTTGTCTGACGTTACCCGCCCCGAATTCCACAGATCGCCGTCATTTTTCGCCAGCAGTGCCCGGCTCGACGCCACGATGATCTGATATCCCGTCTGCCGCGCTCCGTAGCCCGTCCACGGGAGCTGCCAGCCGAAACGGAGATGGTGTGAGTTCACGGCAACCGGATCATGCCTCAGTTGAATCTGCAGATGCGTCGGTGCCGATACAACGGCTGCCGTTGCTGTGGTTGATTGTCTCGTGGTACAGGCCGAGAGAGTCAGCAGCAGAGTCGATGCTATACAATACTTTAGTTTCATAACTCGTGATCCTCGCAGAGCAAAATAATCATCTGACGGGCGGTTGCCGACCGCAAATTTACTTCTCTGGCGATCAATCATAATATCCCTCTGCCTGAAGTGCCAGATATCGTGCAGCCACGGTGAATGTTGCATGATGGTCATCGATGGCATGAAGTTCCCGTGCGCCAATGTCTGTCGTTCAGGGAATGCTTCAATCAAGCAAGACGCATAAACTGATCAACCTTGCTCGCTCAACTTCAATCGAAGATTGGTAGACGTCAATACGCCATATGGGAATCAGCCATCGCTTATTACCCGATCGAACCTGCGTGCAAGAGAGATCACACGGGCGGTTCGGGTAACCTTTAAACCAAACTGCGGCCACCCGGATTTATCGGCTTTCGCAATAGCGCTCTGGCACAGGAGACCGGCATTCTTATGGGCACAACGCCTGATTTTCCGAGGATTTTAGATTGTCCTGATTTCGACCGGATGCTATAATCAACGGTACGACCAAGGCCCCCGATTGGGCGGTTCGCCATTTTTGCGTCTGCCGCGCGTACAACGGCCCGGATGCATGATTCAATGCCGCCCAGCTTTGCGGGGAGGAAACCGCGGGCGAACGGTGTGGTTCAAAGTACCCTTTTTGAAGCGAGAGTGATTTATGCGCGGTGCCCATCCGTCAAGCCAGCAGAGGTTTACTTACGCGGCGTTTTTTCGCTCGGGGCGACGCAGTTCTACAGGCTCTGGTTTCACGTTGGTTGAATTGCTGGTGGTGATAACCATCATCGCTCTACTCATTTCGTTATTAATCCCGGCTCTGGGCAAAGCGCGTCACCTGGCTCTCAGAATTGATTGTGCATCGAACCTGCGCACGCTCGGTGAAGCCTGCCTCGTTTATGCCGACAGGTTCGGCGGGCAGGAACCTCCGGGCGCAAATCAAACCGATATCCCCGGCAATTGGCCGTTCGGGGGGCTTGATGGCTTTCGCAACCCAAAAAATCCCAGTGTGCTCGATTACACCCCTTGGGGGCTGGGCCTGCTCTACACGACAAAATTGGTCACCAACCCCGCTATTTTTTACTGCCCCGAGGGGAATTACTTTACTCCCACGAAAACGCCACAATATTACCTAGGGTACCTCGGCCAAAAAAATGGACCTCCGGATTATCTACAGGTCTATCTGGGCTATTGCTATTACTATGGTCTGCGGGAGGGTGAGGAAAAATCAGGTGGAAACGTCATACCTGATCCCCCCAACAAAGATGCTACACCTATGAATCCGACTACATTAATGCCCAGTACTCCGGCATACAACGCCCTGACCAATACCTTTACCCAACCCTTTGATACCGGTGGCAACACAATCCTCGCCTCAGATATCGCGGTATCCACCGGCCAAGTATGGTTTCCGTTCTGTAATCATTTGAACGGCAATGATGCTTTAAGTGGCTGCAACGTTCTTTATGGCGATGGGCGTGTGATCTGGAAGACCCCGGCACAGATGCATTGTCGCCTGTATATAGCCAAAGCCAACGTCTTTCCCTCCCTCTTTTTCTGGCAATGAGCGCCTCGCTGCATCGGTTTTAGTCGCCCCGCCGCAGCAGAATCGAGAATGCCGCGGCTATTGCCGAATGTCCACCAGTTCCGCGGTCGCATCATCTTTAGTGTTGGCCGGTTGCGGGTAGAACTCCTGCCGCGGTAGGGGGGCAGCCTTAATCTGGGCCGCCTTACCGGCCGGAGAACGGAGAGAGTGGGATTCGAACCCACGGTGGAGTTACCCCCACACACGACTTCCAATCGTGCTCCTTAAGCCACTCGGACATCTCTCCAAGGTGCCGGGCCGCAGCGCCCGGCGCAAACATACAGGCTACAAGCAGCGGCAATCAGAGTCAATTTAGCAGAGAATTTGCCGACCCCTATTTTTCCTGCCCCTCTGAATCGCGGCCTCGCTTTTCGCTCACCCCGCTCCCCCCGCGCCAACACCCTGCACCTGTTTGAGCACCTCGACTGCAGGTTTGTATCCCCCTTTAGCCGCCAGTTTCAGCCAGTGGATCGCCTTGACTTCGTTGGCCACCACCCCGTTACCTTCGAAATATGCCGCCCCCAGATTGAATTCAGCTTTGCAGTCACCTGCTTGG
>DAHWIP010000094.1:0-6782 GCA_027344975.1 Phycisphaerae bacterium | reverse complement strand
AGAATCCCTTATATCAATTTATTGTATTTGCGATTACCAACCGGATGTGACCAGTGTTCCAGCTCCACCGGCTCTTTGCTGACTGTTGCACGGTCGGCCCACGCTAAGCTGGCGGCCTATCGGCTGCCGTGATCATACCGCAGCACCATGCCTTAAAATCTAAAAGTGAATCCAATCAGTGAGTGTACCGGGCGGGCGGTCAAACGGTTCATCGCATATGATAAGGGGAGACTCTGTGTTTGTTCGACTGCGGTATGATGCAGTCCTGACGGTGGGATGGCCCGGGATGACTCCGGTGAAAGACGGGGAGTGGCACGATAAATCCCAGCCTCTGTCCGCCAATGGCAAGGCAAAGCTGAAACACCATTTCGGAGCACCGATTGTTACTGGAAACCATTTTAGAGCAGGGCCGCCAACGCAAACGACAGACGGCCATTGTCGATGATCGCGGCGAGGTGAGTTTTTCTCAACTGCGGGCGGCTGGAAGCATCATGCTGGGGCATATCAATCGATCCCGCCGATCCACGGAGCGGATCGGTATCCTCATCCCGCAATCCGCAGGGTGCGCCATCGCATTCCTGGCGGCCCGGCTGTCGAACCGGGTGGCGGTCATGTTGAATTTCCTGCTAAAACCGGCGGAGCTGGTGGACATCTGCCGCGATGCACAATTGGAAGTTGTGATCAGCATTACGTATTTCAAAGAACATAACGAGGCACTGGCGCAAGCGGGCTTGGAGGTGATGTTGATGGATCAACTCTCCTTCCGCCGAATCCCCTGGCCGCGTCGCAGGCCGCAGCGAAAACCTGATGATGTGGCGGTGATTCTTCATACCAGCGGCACATCTTCCTCGCCCAAGGGTGTCATGCTGACGAATGAAAATCTGGATTCCAATGCCCATGCCGCCATTGCCCACGCACACTTTAACCAGCAGATGACCTTTCTGGGTGTGCTGCCGATGTTTCACGCTCTGGGGCTTATGGCCACCTGCCTTATCCCGCTGAGCCTGGGTTGCAAAGTCATTTACATTGCAAGATTCAATCCGTCCGCGGTTGTCGATGCCGTGCGCAAACATCATGTGCAGGTATTGGTGGCGGTGCCGACGATGTACGCTCTTCTGGCCCATTCCAAAGCCGCGTCACGCGAAGCACTGGCGAGTGTGAAGTACGCCATCAGCGGAGGCGAACCGCTCCCCGTGGCGCTGATCGGTGAATACCAGGATCGTTTCGGCATTCCGCTGCTCGAGGGTTTCGGCCTGACGGAAACCTCACCCATGGTGTCATTTAACGTCCCTTGGGCGTGGAAAGCCGGCTCCGTCGGTCGCCCCATTTCCGGGGTGGAGATAAAAATTGTGGACGATCAGGGAAATGAAATCAGCGATGGTGGATCGGGAGAGCTTTGGGTTCGCGGGCCGAATGTGATGAAGGGGTATTTCAATCGGCCGCAGGAAACGGCGGAAGTGCTGACGCCTGACGGCTGGTTTAAGACGGGGGATATCGCCCGCCGGGATAGCGAGGGTTTTCTCTACATCACGGGACGGAAGAAAGAATTGATCATCATGGGGGGAGAAAAAATCGTCCCGGCGCAGATCGAGGAAGTCCTTCGGAAATTTCCCGGGGTCGTGCTTGCTGCCGTCATTGGTGTGAAAGATCCGCAGCGCGGTGAAGCGCCGGTCGCATTTATTCAGTGGAATCCTGATGTGCCATGCAAACCCACACCGCAGGAACTCCGGGCGTTTGTCTGCCGGTCGTTGGCGGCGTACAAGGCCCCGCGGGAATTCTATTATGTTGACGAAATGCCCCGCACTCCCACCGGAAAAATTTCTAAAAGGCATCTCGCCGTGCCGACTCAAGAGCAGTGCGTCTAGCGAAGGTCCCTCATATCCCATCGGCCCGATGCGGACCTCAATGGGGCGCGGCATCTCCCGGCGTGCCCGCATCAACCGTTGCGACTGTCAGCCAGTCCGCAATCGGATGGGTGGAATGACACATGCCGCAGGTAATGGGTACATGGGTATAGCGTTGTCCGCAGCCGGGACAGACGGCGTGGGCGGCAAAGATGTCAAATTGTGTGTTACATTGCGGGCACTTGATGTTTAATCCTGCCGGAGGGCTGTTATGGCACTGCGGGCAATGGCAGTCGGAATGAACTGCCGGGGCATTCCGGGTCCGACCGGCATTGATATACGCCCGGCGGGCGGTAAAGAAGAGGAACCCCATGATCAGAACGGCATAAATATTATTTGCAATTCCCCCTTGTGATAAAAGCAGGATCAGCAGGCCCAGCGAGCCGATCATACCGATGGCGGCGGCGATGCGAATCGCCTTGGCCTCCTTCATGAACAGCCAGAGGATGCTGGAAAGTATCTGTCCTCCGTCAAGCGGATAAATCGGCAGGATATTAAAAATCAGTAGAACAATATTCATGAGTTGCAGGGCGGCCAGGAAGTGGATCACGTTGAGATTCAGACTCGCGTGGTCGGCGGCCGCTAGATGATTCAAACCGTAAAACACGGGCACCAGCACCACGTTAACCAGCGGACCGGCCGCGATGGCCCAGAGCGTGGCGAGCGGCCGCCGGGGAGCATTGACAAAAGCAATCCCGCCGAACGGCCAGAGGATGATCGTATCGGCCTTGCCGCCGACACTGCGGGTCGCCAGTGCATGGCCAAATTCATGCGTTAAGACAATGGCAAAGAGTCCAAGTGCCTCGGCATAATTCCATACCGGACTCGAGTACCGCTTAATGGGAGACTGGGCGAAGAACCACAGAGCCAGAAACCATGTGTAATGCAGGTAAACCGTGATACCCGCTACACGAAAAAGCTTAAATGCGCCACGGAACATGGATGATCCTCAACCAAATCTGTGCACCAAGCGAGCTATCATGCGGTGCCGCACGGCGGCATCTGCCCCCATTTATCACTCCGGCCGGGCGCTGATACCACCATACCACTATAGGGCAGATTACGGCAAATGGCGCCCCGCGCCGCCGAGCGCAGGTGATTCACGACCAGGGCAAATGTCAGCCGGTGGATTTAATGCGCCGGTCACCACATTGATGAAAACAGGTACGAACCGCAGGGGGCTCAGAGAGGACGGGCGACTGCGCCGCCATATAGCCGCCGGCTTGCCGGCGGTAACGCTGGAAAGGGTATCAGGTTCGCAGAGGTTGAGGTTACTGGGGTCGCAATCCAGCGATGCCGCCAAATCCGATGTGTCGATACACCATTGAGTTTTCATTAACGCAGACGGTAGCAGGGACTCAAACTGGATTTTGCGTCGGAGTATGTTCTGCAGGCGCTCCCATCACAGAGAACTGGATAGATGCGCGAAAAACTGGCTGATACTCGGCCAGAAAATGAACAGGAACCCTACCATCGTTGCAAGGCCGGCAAGCAGTCCAACGGATATCTCGGCGAATCTACCCTCGGAGGCACCCGATTTGCCCCCACGTCGTGGAATCAGTTTCTCGGCGAGTTCGGCGCATGCAGAGTATCCAACCAGCACCGCAAACAGCCAGAAAAGGGCGCACGCCGCCGCGCGCGAAATCGCAAGTTCAATAGGACCAAAATGCCAGCCGTGGAGAGGTGGAAAATAAAGCCATTCGATCATCGCCACGATCACCGCGAACAAAATGCAATTTCGGATGGCGACCAGGTTCGAGGCCCTTCGCAGTAATGGTCTCATGTCAATTACTCCTTTCCCCGTCGATGCGGGACACCCATGGTGGCCGCGTGCTGGTTTGACGGCGGCGGGGCCGAGAGAGCGGGACGCGCGGTGACAGTTTGCTTGCCCTTGGGGTTCAAAAGGCCCACGCTCGCTTCGACGCGGCGGATCGCCAAGGGCGTGGTCATCGTTTGAGGGAATATGTCTACGCCTCTGGCAAAGCATTGCCCGAATGTATTAAAGCATAACCAGTGCCATTCCCTGTAGGAATGTCCGGCGGGTCCCGTGCCCCCGTACCGCCGAGAGTAAACGTAAAGGAAATTGGCTCCGACGTGCAGGAGCGTGGAGGCGCCGTGGCCCGGCCGCACCCACGCGTACTTCACCACGAGGTGTGCCGCCAGCCGCGTCACGGCACCGGCACCTTCGGAAAGCGGCGCACGGCCTGTTCCCATCGCGAAAATAAATTCATCGTTCAACTTCGATAGGGACTTTATCGCCCCCTGTGCCTGGTCCCTCGCCAGCCACGGCGCCGCTCCATCCCAGGCGAGCCTTTCAGCAAGCCGCCGCTCCACTGCCCGGCGCCCGTGCAGGCGGACGGTGTCGGGGTTGTTCCATCCGACAAAAGGCGACGCACGCGGCCACCAAACATCGAGGCTTGGTATGTCTCCCCGTGCCACCATATACCAGTTGGGTGGCGGCTGGCCCCTGCCATGCACGTCGAGTTCACCTGGAACCGTCGGAACCCGCGTAAGGAATGCGTTCTTGTATATCCGCCAATGCTGCGATGGAAACCGGCGGCTCCGCGGCCAGGCAGAATCCGGCCCGGACCAGCTTACCGTCAATCGGCGGGACGATCCGTACTTATTCGATAGGGGGGCAAAGAGGTAGCCGGACCCTGGCTGAATCGAGACGACCCGGCCAAAAATATCCGCAACGACCCAGCCTTCTCGCGCGGCTCTGGGGATGCGGCCGCCCAAGCGGGCAGTCATAGGGGCTTTCACCTCGCTGGTGCCGGGCACTGAAGACGGCCACATGGTCACACGGGCCTGCCACGCGGCGCAAGCTGCCAGCCAGAGACCGAAAAGCAAAAAGGTGCAAACAAGCCGCAGCCAGCCCCGAATGCCGCGCTCAACCGTCGACGTCGTATCTTGCCGGCCCGGCCCGGCTCCAGCGGTCATTCTTGGCCCTCAGTATATGCTTCGTATATTTCCTTTACGATGTCAGCGAAATCTGCCCGCAGTTCACTTTGCGTCTGTTTCAGCGCGAGGTTGCCGGAGGTCCCGCCCCAGTGCTGCGGAGCGGGCGTGAACGAGATTTGGAAATCCTTTCGTGTGGTTGATTGGTATTTGACGTCGGTCGGATGGCCGTCCTCGATGCACTTGCAGGTGTATACGCGCGTGATCTTCCAATTAATGAATGCGTTGTGGGGGAGCGCCACGCTGGTGCCGCTGAATGTCTGCATAAGCGGATTCACGATGCGGCCCGTGTCGGACAGGCTGGCAAAATCCTTCGCGGCATCGGCACGCATCCCTGCGGAGGGACTGCCGGATAAATCCCATCGGCCGACAATAGGCCACCCGTCATCATTGCGGCAGTAGTGCGGCTTCGATAGATAATATCTCCGGTCGGCATGGGGCAGTGCTGTGCGAGTTGGGGTTCGCGCTTCTCCACCGCAGTGAGAGCGAGGATTCTCTGCCCTTCGTTCAGCGGTTAATATGTCAGCACATGCAACCATGACACGGCCTCAAAATGGAATTACTGTCGAAATCATAACGCGCTTGGACAGGGCGGAGAAGTCGCAGTAGGTGGCCGCCCCAAGTATTAAATGGCTTGCCGCAGCTCATGGATTACCGCCCGCCGAACCCGCAGGCCCTTCGCGAGAAATCCCCCACCAACCAAGCCCGGCAAAAGCACACCAACCAGATTCGAAAACCCCCACGCCGGATGGTGCCTTCCGGGGAATCCGAAATTGAAATGTAATTCCCCGACGACGAACAACCCAGCGGCGATTAGGTGCCCCAATCGTAGGTATCGGACGTGGAACACGCCCCTCCCAGATCGCGCCGATACAGCGACTCGGACACCGTCCACGGAGACTGCACGGCACCCCCGCACGGCGCAGACAATCACGCCCCTGGACGTATGCCTGCCGTAGAAGAGCCGGCTGGGCTCGAGCGCAGTGAGCCTTGGCACGTTCATTGCTCTGGTCGGTTGGGTCAGTGCCTGCAGCCAAACGACCGCCTCCTCGGCGCCCATTCCGGTTTCCAAGATCGGCGCCCCAGTGGCATCGGGTCCCGCCCCCTCTGGAGGGCGTGGCGGCGCGTCCCTAGGCGGCCGCTCAAGCCGAAGGTTCAGCAGTTCTCTCCGTCTCCAATGGCCCAAAACCGCAATCGTAAGCAATACGGAGAGGACCACCGACGCAGCCACCGCAAGGTAAACCATGGAAGGGATCTCCCGGACTTAAACGCCAACCATTCCGATCAGCCAGTAGTATTCGCCACCGGCTGTCACGCTGAACTCCGGTGTCAACGGGGACGCCCTCGGTTACGTTCGTGACTCCACCGCCCGCATACAGGCCGTAGCTGTAACCGGCCGGTCTCCTGCGGCCCAATATTCCACGAAAGGCTCGGCGTGCCAGGGCCTCTCTCCGCGCTGGCGTAGCAGCAACATGCAACCATCACACGGCCTCAAAATGGAATTACGGATGAAAGCCTAACGCGCGGGGCAGGCGGAATCAAACGGCGGGCGAGACGCTCGCGCCCCCAGTTTTCCTGATACCCTGATACCCTTTCCAGCGTTACCGCCGGAAAGCCGGCGGCTATATGGCGGCGCAGTTGACCGTCCTCTGCGTTCCACTGCGCCCCATGCGGTTAAAATGGCTTTTCCCGCGGTGGTCACCGGTAGAATAAATCCACCGGCGCGCAATCGCGATGGTCGTGATTCACCTGCTCCGCCGCGCGGGCTGCATAACCGTGCGTGCGGAGTTTTTCCGGGCGTGCAAAAACAGCTTCACACAAGTCGCTCACGGCATGTTCCAAGGCCTTGAGAACGGACCGAGACACGAAGTCGTCTGGCGCTTAAATTTGAAAATCCGGCGGTAATTCCTGAACAAATTC
>DAHWIP010000093.1:0-6788 GCA_027344975.1 Phycisphaerae bacterium | reverse complement strand
ATCCTGTATCCGACGGGCGACCGATCTGCTGGAGCGTCTGGGGCTTGCCAATCGTCAGCATCACCGGCCCGATGCGCTCTCCGGCGGTGAACAGCAGCGCACGGCCATCGCGCGGGCCCTGATCATGAGCCCTCCACTGCTGCTGGCGGATGAACCGACGGGCAATCTGGATTCCGCCAATTCAAGGCAGTTCTGGAGCCTGCTGGGAGATATGGTGGCAGAGACATCGTTGACCGTGCTGGTGGTCACCCACGAACCCTCAGCTGCGGCCGAAGCGGATCGGGTGGTGGTCCTGCGGGACGGTACCGTGGCCGGGCAATTCAACGTGGAGGAAGCCGAAAATGCCGGAGAGCTTGCGGCTCGCTATCAGCTCCTTACGCGGTAAGCCGATCCGGGCGCTGCTTTCGTGCCTGGCCGTGATGATGGCGGTGGCCCTGGTATTTTGCGCCAGCGGGGCGATGGACTGTCTCGAGGCATCCTTTACGCACAATTTGGATCAGCGCCTGGGGCGAACGACGGCGCGGGTGCTGCCGGCGTTTGCGGCAGCCCATCAGTTGCTGCCGTTTTCGGTCATCCAGAAACTGCGCACCATGCCGCAGATCAAGGCGGTTCAAGGGCGTGCTTTTGCGCACCTGCCGATCAAGTGCGGCCAGCATCTTGCTTACGCCGATGTGGTGGGGATTCAGATGGCGGCTACCGAGAACCGGGTGAATCCACTCTCGGTCGCCCAAGGTCGCCCGTTGGGCAGCGTACCCAATGGGATTGTATTAAATGGGGCTTTGGCGGCCATGCTCGGGGCGCATGTCGGATCGACGATTACGCTTACCGGGCAGCGGAAAGGCGTATTTGTTCTTACGGGCATCATGCACCGTTCAGCGGTGCGGCGATTTATATCCTTTCCGCAGGCGTTTATCCGGCTGAAGAATCTGCGCCAGATATGGCCCATCCACGGTCTGACGCGTGTGGATGTGCGGGGAGAGCCCGGGATCAAACCGGCTGAAATCGCCGCCCTGATTCGCCATAAACTCGGGCCCATCGCACGGGTGCAGGCGGCCGGAGCGGCGCAGAAGACTTTTTCCCGCATCAAGCGGGTTATACGTGATCTGCGGCTGGGGGTGAGCATACCGGCGGCCTTCGGGGCGGGGATGCTCGTGCTGGGGCTTGGACTGGTGGGGCTGGCGGGGCGCATCCGGGAACTGGGGCGTCTGCGGTGCATCGGGGCCTCACCGGTGCAGGTCTTCACACTGGTGATCTTTGAGCAGATCACGATTGCCGTCGCTGCTATCATCGGCGGATGTGCCGTGGGTCTGGTTGCCGTTCGCATATTAACGCTTCATTACGCGCACTTTTTCTCCGTCTTCCACATTTCATCCAGCACGTTTCTGTTTGCCGTTGCCGCCGGTGTGCTGGCGATCCTTATCGGCAGCCTTCCGGCGCTGGTGACGGCCCTGCGGGCCCAGCCGATGTCGGCATTTCTGATTGCCGGGCGACCGAACCGGCCGCGTCGTGTGACGATTCCACTGCTGCTGGCGGTGTTGCTTGTGGCGGCGCAGGTTATGCTGTGGAAGGTTCCGCAGCATCAGTGGGCAGTCTGGTTTTATCTGTTTTTCGGCCTGCCGATGATTCTCATCGCGGCGTGTCTGGCGTGCCCGGCGGCGGTGCTGCTGATCGAGCGGGTGCTGGCGCGTCCGCTGGCGGGGATATGGGGAGTGGGCCGCGAATTTATTTCGCATAACTGGGTGCGCTCACCCTATCTGGCGGGTACCATTGCGGCGGCCCTGCTGGCGGGCATGGCGTTTTTTGTCTCCATGCGATCGCGCGGGGAAGGGCTGCTGGCGTCATGGGAATTTCCCGCCCATTTTCCCGATGCGTTCGTCTTCAGCCCTTTTCAGCCGATTGCGACATCCAAGGTTGCTGCCATCCCGCTCCACGTTAAGGGCGTAACACGGGCTTCCGCATTGACGGCATTCTGGGTGCGGGGTCGGGTGCATGGCCAGGATATCCGGCTACTATTTGTGGCCGTCGAACCGAAAACGTTTGTGCCGATGCTGGGATTGAAATTTGCCCATCAATCGGCGGCGGCGGTTGAAAAGGCGATGGATGCGGGACGTGGTGTCGTCATTTCACCGCAGAGCGCCCGTGCGCTGCACCTGGCCCGTGGCAACCGCATTGAGCTTGGCACGATCGCCGGCCCGCGAAAAGTGATGGTACTGGGCACGGGGCAATCTGCGGGTATCGACATCGCACAGAACTATCTGCAGGTGGGGCGAATATTCCACAAAACATCTGCGGCGGCGATCCTCGGCACATTGCGCGAGGCGAAGGCGTGGTTCGGCGTTCCGGGGTGCAACATGGTCATGCTGAACATCCGTCGGCAGATGCCGGCGATGCCGATTGTGATATCGGTCAAGAAATATCTCTCTAAAGCCGCGGCCCCGTCGATGCTCGGGTCGCTTCTGGGGCTGGGGGCGTTGCAGTTGCACGGCACATCGGTGCGGGCGATGAAACGCCATCTGGATCGCGTGATCACGCAGGTGATGCGGGCGCTTTCGGCGGCCGCCATCGGAGTGATGATCGTGGGCGCTATCGGAGCGGCGCTGCTGATTGCCGCTGCGATCCGCGGAAGGCGCTATGAATTCGGTATCTTGCGGGCGGTAGGGGCGGCCCGTGGGCAGATTGTCCGGATGGTCATCGCCCAGATGTCGGTACCGGTTATCGCGGGGATTCTCATCGGCGCGGGCGTGGGAAGCTATATTGCGCTGATGGCCACGCGAGTGGATCACCGCATGGCGGGATTCCATTCGCGCTTTATTATTTCATGGGGATCGATGGGGTTTGGAGCGGCCGTGACGGTCTGTCTGGCGCTGGCGTTTGCAGCCTGGCCCGCCCTGAAAGCGTGCAGAACCGGAATCCGGGCGCTGGTGAGTGAAGGCCGGGAGTAATCCGGCGCAGCGCATCGCTGTCGGCCCGAAACGCAAAAAACGCGCTGGAACGATGGCACCATCGATGGAAATGACCCCGAATTTTCCAGTCCTGTTCTTGACACTGCGCCACAGTGGATTACGATCAATGGGCCGGGTTAATATTTCATGGGTTGTACGCTGATGAGTGAACGCGAAAAATTTCATGCCGAGGAACTGGCGGTGGTGCTCAGCCACTATGATCTGGGCATTATCGAGGCGATCAAGGAATTTCCACGCGGATCGCGTAAGGCGCCCAAGCTGCTGATCCGCACGGCCAAGGCGGAATATCTGCTCAAACGCCGGGCCAAAGGGAAAGATGATCCGTTCAAGGTGGCATTCTGTCATGCCATTCAGATGTTTCTGGCGGAAAAGCAATTTCCGCTTCCCCACCTCATCGGCACGCGCAAAGAAAACAATTCCATGCTTCAGATTCTGGGAGCCATCTACGAATTGTTTGAATATATCCGCGGTTCCGGGTACGACAATTCGATTGAAGCGACGCGCGATTCCGGTCGGATTCTCGCGCTGTATCATAAATTGCTTCGCGATTACACACCGGAGTATGAACCGCCGCTGGGCAGCTATCACAATTCGCGCCATATTAATTCCAGCATCGATCAGATTCCCGACACCATGAGCCGTAACAAGCAATCGTATGGCGGCACAGCGGTGGTAACAGATACCTTGGAAATATTGCATAAAGCGTATGTGGAGGCGGCGGCCAAAGTCAATGAAATCGGCCTGATGGACTGGCCGCTGCAAATTGTGCATTGTGACTGGCATCCGGGAAATATGCTCTTTAGAAATCAAAAGGTGGTAGCGGTCATTGATTATGATTCCGCCCGCATGCAGCAGCGGATCATTGATATGGCCAACGGCGCCCTGCAGTTCTCGATCATTGGCGGCGGCGATGATCCATCAACGTGGCCTGATCACGTGGATGAAGTTCGCTTCCAGAATTTCATTCGCGGCTATGATTCGGTGGACATGGTGAGCGTGGCGGAACTCCAAGCGATACCGCATCTTATGATCGAAGCCATGGTGGCGGAAAGCGCCTTCCACATAGCGGCAACGGGGTCGTTTGGACGTATCGAGGGATACGGATTCTTGAAAATGATCGAACGTAAGGTAAAATGGGTCCAAGAGCACGGTGATCGTTTGCTTCAACTCGTGTCGGTCTGACGGGCCGGCTGCATGGATGTTGTCGTTACGGGTTTTTAGCAGGATACGTGGGCTCAAGGCGGTTTTGGCGAGGCAGCCACTTTTCTGTCGGCATGAAATATCGTGATGGGGTGTCATGGGATTTCCGTGACCTGATCAGCCGGGCAACGGTGAGAGAAGAATACAGATCGAATCGATGCCGACACCGTCAAAGGTCAGCGGCTTAAAGTGCTCAAGCTGTATGGAACGCCAATGGTTTCGACTGGTGTCAGCTATGTTAATGGCTGACATGCTGGCGTAAAGAACCCTGGTATCGCTGGATTGCCATTTGTATCGAGCATCAAACTTGATGATCCAGATTTGGTCTGGATTAGCAAGTGTACTTTTTACCGGGAGATGGTGATGATCGTTCTTACCCCTCAAACACACCTGCGCGGTGATTATTCGCAAATATGCGAGCGCCTGAAACGAGTACGCATGCAGGTCTGCGGCCGGCGGGGTCAATCCAAGTTCGCATTTTTAATGGGGTTATCGCCATCCACGTATAATTATTATGAAAAAGGGCGGGTGCCGCCGGTCGAAGTGGTCGATCTGGCGAGCAAAATCTCCGGAGCACCGCTTCTCTGGCTTCTTCGCGGAGAGCCGGAAAATTTCGACGTTTCTTCACTTCCGTTTATCCCGGGGGAGTTACCGAATAAGGTCGGGAACAAGTCGTCGGGCGCGGATGCGGACTGATCATTAGTTAACAAACCCCACTGTTTACCCAACGGGTTAACAAACGCGCTGTTTACCAACCGCTGTCGCAAAACGTCGGAGAGTTCACCGGATTGGCCCCCTGCCCGGTGAGTTCGAACCGTAAAACCACCGCGGAGATTTCCTCCGTATACTGTGGACATGAAAGAATCTTCTCGGAACGTCGAAGCGTCAGCGCAAGTATCGAAGACGTGGGTATCACCCAATGGCCAAGCCGCAGCATGGATCGGCCTTCTACGGCACATCGGAATTATTGTGATTCTCATCGCCGGGCTCTGCCATGCCGCAAGCGCCCGCGCCCAGCTTTTCAGCATGCCAAGCCATGTGTCCGCCTCGATTGCAGCCGAGCCGAATACCGTAAGGCCCGGCGGTACCGGCGAAATAACCGTCACCCTGACGATCTCGCCGGGATTTCATATCCAGAGCCATACGCCGTTTGATCAGAATCTCGTTCCCACCGAATTGACGGTGGCCAACTCGCCCGACATCCATTTTGGGAAAGTGGTTTACCCGAAACCGATCAGCATTCCGGCATCAAAAATTATTACACCCGTCGGCAAGCTTTCGGTGTACGAAGGAACGGTGAAGCTGCATGTCAGGTTCCATGTATTAAACGCGGCGGCGGGCGGGCGGCATACCGTAACCTTGCATCTGCAGACGCAGGCGTGCAACAGCGTTTCATGCTTCATCCCGCAGGAGCAGAAACTTTCCGTCACGATTCACGTTCCGGGCACGGCAGCGGGGTCATCGGCACCGGCTCGCGGCGCCTCGGGCGGTACAATGCCGATAACCGCCAAGGGCACGCCCACTGCCGCCCCGCCAACGGTCGGCAAGGCTTCACCGCCAATGACGAACAAGGCCGCCATCGCCGCCGCGCTGGCTTACATTGCCAGGAGTCCTTACGCACCCGCCGATCAGGAGCATCTCCCCATCTGGGTGATGATCGGCTTTGCACTGCTCGGCGGTTTGATTCTCAATGTGATGCCGTGTGTGCTCCCGGTCATACCGATCAAAGTGATGGCCATGGTAGAACAGGCCCATGGCAGCCGGCGTGAGGCTCTCGGCCACGCCATTGCATTTACCATCGGTGTGGTGGCACTGTTTCTGATCATCGCGGTGGTGCTCGGGGTGCAGAAGGCCGCCGGTGGACAGCTCTTTTTTTACGGCGAGCAATTTCAAAATCCGCTTTTTGTGATGGGCCTATGCGTGATTGTTGCCCTCGCCGCCCTTTCCATGCTGGGCGTCTGGACGATCAATCTTCCGCAGGCGGTCTACAACGCGCAACCCGCATCGCAGGGGTATGGCGGGTCGCTGTTTACAGGATTGCTGGCGACCGTTCTGGCCACTCCGTGCAGCGCCCCGTTTCTGGGTGTCATGATTGCCTGGGCACTGGGGCAGAGCATACCGGTAATTCTGCTGTTCTTTGCGCTGGTCGGCATCGGAATGGCAGCCCCCTACCTGCTCCTTGCCATGTTCCCGAGAGCCATTGCACGGATTCCGCGTGCTGGCCGATGGTCGGAACTGATCAAACAGGGGTTGGGGCTCATCACCATCGGCGTGGCGATTTACCTTCTGGGCACGCTGCCTGATCGGCACGAGATTCTCATCGGTGCGTTTATCACGCTCGCCTTCTGCATCGGGGCGTGGATCTGGGGGCAATGGCCGCAGTACAACATGCCGAGAGCAAAAATCTGGACCATCCGCGGCGTTGCCGTGGGGCTGAGCCTGCTGACCACGTGGGGCGTGATCTGGTTTTTCTCGGCCGGTAACGGCAACACCTCCCATGCGGCGGGGTTGGCGTCATCATCTGAGCCCGCTGCCGATGCGATTGCGCCGGCGCCGCATGTAACTATCGGCCATTGGCAGAACTTCAGCCTCGGGCGGCTGCGGGCGGCCCTGAAAGAGGGGCAT
>DAHWIP010000092.1:0-6877 GCA_027344975.1 Phycisphaerae bacterium | reverse complement strand
TGGTCGAGGCGTCAATCACTGGATAAGTATCGGATAGACGATAATTTTGATCACGGAAAGGATAAAGCATGCCGCAGATGACCCGTGCGGAACAGTGGGAAAATCGCTACGCTGCTGCCACAAATTATCTCTTCGGTACCGAACCGAGCCAATTTATCACCCGGCATGCATCCCTGATCCAAAATGGGGCGGAAGTGCTTTCTGTTGCCGATGGGGAGGGTCGGAACAGCGTATTTCTCGCTCAGCTTGGTGCCCGTGTGCACGCGATCGAGATTTCGCCGACTGCCATTGCCCGTGCCCGCCAACTTGCCGAGACACAGAAAGTCACCGTCAATTTCGAACAGGCGGACTTGTTGAATTGGTCATGGCCTACCGAATCCTATGATGCCGTGGTGGCCATTTTCGTTCAATTTGTACCGCCAACAGAGAGGCCGGAGTTTTTCAGACGAATGCAGTCGGCACTGCGCCCCGGCGGTTTGCTGTTGTTGCATGGATACCGACCGGAGCAGACACTCTACGGCACCGGTGGTCCGTCCGATCCGGCGCACTGCTACACCGAAGAATTATTGCGAGAAACGTTTTCTTCCATGGAGATTAATCGGTTGGAATCATACGCGGCCGATATACAGGAAGGGACAGCTCATGTCGGCCGATCTGCATTGATTGATTTAATCGCCCGGAAAATCAAATCTTAATCGGGTTATTCCGCTCGCAGGTGCCGCTCCGCCGTCGCAGACGCAGGAAAATCGTTATCAGTCAAACTTGGCACAGGATTGACGAGACTGTCCGCCGCCCCTAAACTCCATGGCTGATGTTCGTGGCGGGTGTCGTATTCGCACCGCCTCGAATCGATGAGAATGACACAGTAAATGGAGTAATGAATGCCCAAACCGCGTAGAAGACGAAAGATCGGCAGCAAAAAACGGCACGCCAAGTGGAAAGCTCGGCATCATCTCCAGTGATCATCTTTTCGATGGGGCCTCTTTGTACTCGCTGTTATATTTCCGGTTCCACCGCTGGGTCCCCATGACACGGATAGACATAAAAAGGTAAAACCGACATTGGAGCTCGGCACGAGCCGCCAATGCCGGTTGCTTTTTTATCATCCTCAGGCTTCCAGTGAAGAAGCCTGGCCGATTTTGCGCTCCGTCATGGTTCGGATTCTATTGATCGCCGCCAGATACGCCCGTGCAGATGCCTCCAAGATATCCGTGCTGAAACCGCGCCCGCGCACACGCCGTCCACTGTGTGAAAGCTCAACACTCACTTCACCTTGGGCCTCCTTTCCGCCTGTCACGCTTCGCACCTGATAAGAGTCCAAAGTAGCCGAGATTTTGGTCAATCGACTGATGGCGGCAAACATCGCATCAATCGGACCGTCACCGGTTGCGGCATCGGTTATCTGAACTCCCGCCGAATCGACCAATGTGATCATAGCGGTGGCGGTGCCATTCATCCCGGACATCACCTGCATATTGGTCAGCGTGAAGAGTTGACGTTCACCTTCAAGCTGCTGCTCCACAAGAGCTTCCAGATCCTCATCGTAAATTTCCTTCTTCTTATCGCAGAGCACCTTGAATTGTTCAAACGCCTTGTCGAGGGCTGAATCATCCAGCCGATGCCCCAATTCTTCCAGCCGGTTGCGGAACGCATGGCGGCCGCTGTGCTTGCCCAGTATCAGTTTCGTCTGCACAAGCCCGACATCGGCTGGCGCCATGATTTCATAAGTCCGCCGCTCTTTCAGCATGCCGTCCTGATGAATTCCCGATTCATGAGCAAAAGCGTTTTCGCCCACGATAGCCTTGTTGCGCTGCACATGAAGTCCGGTGAGTGTACTGACCAACCGCGAGGTGGGCACCAGACGGGTGGAGACAATGCCGGTTGTGTATGGGTAATAATCCGCCCGTGTGCGCAGGGTCATGGCAATTTCCTCAAGCGCCGCGTTACCGGCTCGCTCGCCGATCCCATTGATTGTGCATTCAATCTGCCGTGCACCTCCCTTTACCGCCGCCAGAGAGTTCGCCACCGCCAAACCGAGGTCATCGTGACAATGGGCGCTGAAAATTACTTTGTCGGCTCCGGGTACATCGGCGATCAATCGTTCAAAAAGCTACTGGTATTCCTCCGGTACCGCATACCCCACAGTATCAGGACAGTTAATGGTGGTGGCCCCGGCATCAATCGCGGCGTGCACCACTTCCGCAAGAAAATCAGGTTCCGTGCGGCTGGCGTCTTCCGGCGAAAATTCGATATCCGCTGTAAAATTTCGCGCCAATTTGATACTTTCCACTGTAAGCCGGATGATCTCTTCCTTCGCCTTGCGTAATTTGAATTCTCGATGAATTTTGCTTGTGGCGCAGAAAATGTGTATTCGGCCGTGAGAGGCATGCTGCACCGCTTCACCGGCACGAACGACATCGCGTTCCGTACAGCGGGCCAGACCGGCGACCGTCGCCCGCTTCAATTCGCCGGCAATGGTGCGGACGGCTTCAAAGTCCCCCGGACTGGTGATGGGAAACCCGGCTTCAATAATGTCCACGCCCAATTGCTCCAGAGCATGGGCAATTTCTATCTTTTCGTGCAGGTTTAATGAGGCGCCCGGTGACTGCTCTCCGTCGCGCAGTGTGGTGTCAAAAATCAGGATTCGTGATGGGTTAGAGCTCGTTTGCTGATCCGCCATGATAAAAACTCCATAAAAACAAAAAACCCCGCGAATTTGCTCGCAGGGTTTCAGAAACTATCAAAATGCAGGGAACACCCTATGAGCCAGCCGAAATAACTCGCGTAAGTAGAAGCAGCAGGCTGTAGGAGGTGTCGTTCATAAATTCCCTTTCAACTCCCAGCAGCATACAACCCGCTGCAAAAAAGTCAAATCGCCACGGCAGCAAGAAAAAAATGATCCGGCCCGCGAGCATTCCTCCCGTTTTTGCCCAAGTATCGTCTTGACTTGCACCCCTGCTGGTTTATCATCCCCGGTATGAAGAATCTCACCATGCTTTTTGCAGCGGCTTTCATTGCGGTTCTCCTGTTTGGTACCGCTACATCATTCGGCCAGATTGAAGAGGCCCACAAGCTTAGCCCGGTAATCCCGAAACTCAGTTCGCAAGCAAGGCCCAGCCTTGTTCCAATTTACGCCATCGGGGTGATTGCTCTGCTCGGTGTTACTGCGGTAGTCGCCCGCAGTGCACATCGTGGTACTCGGCGGGGTGGCAGGGATGAAACTCAGCAGGTGATCGGTAGATAACTGGATGGCGGGGCGGTCGGTGGCCGGCCCGCCTGTGTATAAATAAAGAGGTTCAGTCATTTTTGCGGAGACTTCATTATGAAAGCAAAGTCGTGGCTCATTGTTGGCTTGGTTCTGGTCAATGCCGTTCTTATCGGTGGCCTTGTTGCACGCGCGCAGTTCGGCACCCCAGCCGCCCGCGCAGCTGTCAACCTGCAGGGAGTCCGACCGCTCACCGTCGCGGGGCGCTCCGGTAATAATATGGTTCTCTGGTTCTATAACTCTGATAATGGTTTGCTCACGGCGCTTGAAACTCCTGGTAACGCGCCCAACATGGCTCAATTTGCTTTTACACGTAGTGTCAAAAACGATATTGCGCGCGTGAAAGCCCATCTCCGTTGATGTTACGGCGTGGACTTTCATCGACTTGTACCCTTGTGCTTACGCATCAGAATCGAAAGGAATATCATGAAAAAGGCAAACTTGTTCATAGCTTTATTGACCACCACCGCCATCATATTGGCCTGTCTGCTGGCGCTCGGAGTCGCACCGAAAACATCGCGGGCCGATGTATTGGATTCGTCGACTGATTTCCAGCTCATTACATCGTCATCGATGGTCGGACAGGCGGACGTGCTCAATATTGTGGATTGCCGCGACGGGCTTCTGCTGATGTATCGCCTCGACGGACGGCGCATCGATCTTATCAACGCATTTAACCTCAATCCAAGCCTGCATAGACCTCATCAACCGTGATGACCATGTCGCTGGACCTGGCCTTTGGCGATTGCATGAGTAAAAGGAAAAAGAAACGTGCTTGAATCGGTTTCAGAGATAGCCCAAAGAGTGCTTGGCGGCGAATTAATAACGCGCCGGGAGGCACGCGAACTGCAGGCCGTCGGCGGTGATGATATTTACGACTTGTTTTATTGGGCCAATAAAATCCGCATCCGATTCAAGGGGCGCGATGTGCGGTTCTGTGCGATTGTTGCCGCCAAGGTCGGCGGGTGTTCAGAGGATTGCAAATTCTGCGCCCAGTCGTCACATTATCAAACCGCCGTTCAGGGGCAGTCGTTCCTCACCGACGAGCACATCATCGATTCCGCCGAGCATGCCCACCGCGTCGGGGCCGACAGTTTTGGTATTGTCAACAGCGGCCGCGGACCGACACGGGCGGAAATGGAAAGCTGGCTTGGTCCACTGCTGGGCAAAATCGCGTCCGAAGGCAAGACCCGTGCCTGTGCAACGCTCGGGGCCCTGACCCCGCAGACAGCGGAGTTCCTGCACCAATCCGGCGTGCGCCGCGTAAATCATAACCTTGAAACCAGTGAACGATTCTATCCGCAGATCGTCTCGACGCACCCGTATTCTGAGCGTATTAAAACACTGCAAAACGCCAAAGCGGCGGGGCTTTCGCTATGTTCCGGCGGTATCTTTGGCATGGGCGAAACCTGGGACGACCGCTTCGATATGGTCTTCACACTCCGGGATATCGGCGTCGATGTGATGCCGGTGAATTTTCTCAACGCGATTGCCGGTACGCCTCTGGAGAATCAACCCAAACTTCCTCCGATGGAATGTCTGAAAATCATCAGCATCTGCCGGTTTATTAATCCGACGGTGGAACTGAAAGTGGCTGGCGGACGTGAGGTGTGTCTGCGTGATTTGCAGAGCTGGATATTTTTCGCAGGTGCCGACAGCACCATGATCGGAAATTACCTTACCACGTACGGTCGAAGTCCTGAGACGGATCATCAGATGGTTCGCGATTTAGGACTCAGTTGGCAAAGTTATTCTGACGGCCCGGTAAAGCCGTCCAGTGATCATCCGCGTATTGCACGAGTGACACATACCGGTCGGTATCAAATCCCCATCTATCATGAAGCAGAATATGAACTGGACGCCGAAAAGGCCGCTGGGGCGTTGAAAACCTGAAAATCCTTTCTAGTAATCGAGGGTCCGCAACGGCATGGAGTTGAGCTTTCAGCAAATGGTGGCGGCATATTTGGCGCAGCTCTTGCGGTGCAGATTCCACCTGAGATGTGAAAATCCGATCCGCCGTTGGCTTGGTTCCGATATCCCTGCCAACGACATTTCATGCCCGTCCGCAACCGCCCATTCGGCATCGGCTAAGTCTCTCGTCGGCGGCGAATATGCATGTTCATTGAACGGATTCGCAGCTTGATTTCGGATAAGGTCGTGGCGCCCGATGTCCGGATCGACAATACCGACGCTTCCTCACAGCTGACGGCATGTGCGCTGCTTACGCCTCTTGGAAATACACCGGAAGACAACTGGCGAAAAATGGCTCTCGACGGAGCGACCTTAAACCGAAGCCTGTTGATTCCCGGCGTTGAAGAGGCGATCAAAGACCGCTTTCCTGAGATTTCGGAAGTACAAGATTTTGATCGCGTGATCAAGATCGCTCTGCTTGCAGCCGCCGACGCACTTGCACAGACCGATCAACCTCGACTCTCAAGCGACGACGCATTGTTTGTCGCGACGAGCAAGGGCCCCATTTTGACTTTGCTTAGCGCACTGAAAAATCCAATCAATATCGACCCGATAGCTGCCGAACAGATTGCACTCGGCCCTGGTGCCGTGTGCAGCTATCTGCAACGGCTTCTCGGTACAACGGACATCGCCCATACATCCGTTGCCGCCTGTGCGGGATCGCTGGCGGCAGTACATCGGGCGCATCAGGTGGTGCAAGCGGGGCAGCATCGGCGGGCCATTGTCGTTGCCGCCGATTCATCCATCCATCCGCTTTTCGATTCCAGCTTTGCGCGTCTGGGAATTCTGGCGCCGCGTGATGAGCGTGGGCGCTGCGAATGTCGGCCGTTTGATCCGGCCGGAAAGGGATTTTTTATCACCGAAGCGGCGGCGGCGGTCATACTCGAAAGGGCTGAGTCGGGGGTTATCAGGCTTGAGAAGACTTGGCTTGGGGGGGATGGAACGGATTTACTGGCAACCGACCCCGCAGCGAGATCACTTCGGAAAGGGATCAGGCATCTGGCTGCGGGCACGTCGATCGATTTTGTCCATGCCCATGCAACCGGTACCCGGCACGACGCATACGAATTATCTGCGATTGCCGAGATCAAGCCGCAGTATGTCTTTTCCCACAAGCGATTCCTGGGCCACTCCCTGGGGGCTTCCGGGCTGGTGGGCTTGGTTTTGTCGGCGATGTGTCACCAGCATCAGATGACTCTTATNGGTGATTCGCTTCCGCGGGAATCGGCGAGTCTGACATTGGCACAAGGTTTTGGCGGGCATATTGGGGCTGTTCGGTTGCATTGCGCGAATCAATAGCCAGCTCGGTCGGACCGGCGCCAGGCAATGCCGCGGCAATTCACCTAAAATACCCTGACAGGAGATGTGAATGCGTATCGCCATTGCACAAATCAATCCGACCGTAGGTGATATTGTCGGCAACGCGGAAAAAATCTGTAAGTCAATTTCCGAAGCTCGCGATCGTGGGGCTCAATTGGTTATCACCCCGGAACTCTCCGTACTTGGCTATCCGCCGCGAGATCTGCTGCTCAAACCCGCCGTGTTGCTGCACATGCACGAGGCGGTGAAGTATATTGCCCGTCACAGCCGTGGGATTACAACCCTTATCGGTTTTGCGGACGCCAATCCTGCCCCGGTCGG
>DAHWIP010000091.1:0-6892 GCA_027344975.1 Phycisphaerae bacterium | reverse complement strand
ACTCCGCTTGTTTCCGGCGCAGCGGCCCTCATGGTACAGGCCGGCAATCTTTCCACGGGTTACTCTGCAAACACCGCCGGAGGCTGGACCCAGTCGCAGTATGATGCCAATGCCGTCCTGCCGCAGACTGTCAAGGCCCTGCTCATGAACGGCGCCGTTCAACCCACGGGCTGGACGCATACCGCCACCGCACCGCTCGATCCGCGATACGGCGCCGGCGTCTTAAATGTCAATAACGCCTATCAGATTCTCGCCGCCGGCCGTGCCGCCGCCACCGCGTCCAATACCAGCACCGCCGTCATGACCACTCCCACCATTACTCAGGCCTCTGGCTGGGATGTTGAGACACTCGATAATAATGGGCCGCACGCAGTGACAAATCTCTCCACCTTCGTCGACCACTACGTCTTCACCGCCGTCGCCGCCAATCCGGGCCAGACCGATTCCTTCAAGGCCACATTGGTCTGGAACGCGCAGACTAACAACAGCGGCACCACCTTTTCCGAAAAGCAGACCCCGATCTTTCTTGAGCTCTTTAATGCCACCAACGGTTCGCTTGTTTCGGAAAGCATCAGCACCGTCGATAACGTGCAGCAGGTCGACGCCTTGCTTACGCCCGGCAACAATTACGATCTGCAGGTGCTCACCAGCGGCAGCAATTTCAGCAGCAGCGATGTCTACGCCCTCGCCTTTTCCACCTCGCCCGTTGCCGTCGCCACCCCCGAACCCGCCGCTCTGGGCCTGATGGCCGTTGGAGCCGGATTGTTGCTTTTACACCGCCGTCGTCGATCACCGGGCATTTAATGGTCGCAATCGGTTCAATATCCCGTACTATGCCGTGATATTGATATAAATTTATGTGCAATTCTGATCTCGATACGCGGCTCCGTCCGCCCATATCCAGCAAGCCGTTCTGGCTCTTCGGCGTTGCCCAATACCCTGCATCTGACATCTGGATGGTGCGCAATTTCATCGCAAAATCAGTCGAATTTGACTTTGAATGCGAATGCGTACTCTCCGGGTTTATGCCTGGGCGGAACAATAGTGAGCGATTGATTGGTTTGTTTCCACGAAAGCTTTTCGTGACAACCAAGCAACTCCACTGCCGCAATTTTTCCGGGTTTGGTATCTGCGCCCAACCCCAATGATCGAATCACAAAGTCTGTATTCTGCCAGCCAAGACATATGGCATACACAACGGTACCCGCCTTGTTACGGGTAAACCGTACAGTCCCCGGCCCAAGATTTTTAGTCGATGCATATCCGTTGTATGCCCCCGTTGTTCCTTTTGGATTGTTGGAAGTATCGGCAGCCACCTCTAACATGCCTTCACCAAAAACCTTCCACGGGCGAGTTGAGTAGATGGCCTCTCCATTCGTGGCAAACCACGCGGCCAATTCTTCAAGAATCAATCTTTCCTTACGATCTATAGTGCCGTCCGGTTTACCAGGAATATTCAGAATGAATGTGCCGTTTTTACTGACCGCATCAACCATCCAGTGAATAATCTGCCGCGGCTGCAGGTAGCCCCCATATTTACCGGGATGATTAAAAAGCGCCCGCTGGTAATGCCACTGCCCGATGCACGTTTCGGACTGCCACGGGTATTCCATGATTTGGTCCGTCACGCCCCGCTCCAGATCTGCAACGACTGATTTGGTAATGTCGAGCGGGACGTACTTCACATTGATAACGGCCTGCACACTTCCGTGCATTTTGAGGCTGCGGTTGTAGAAGTAGGCGCCTATATTCATACCCGCCCAGCCCAATGGGAGCAGATCATTATCAAAATATAGAACGTCTGGATTGTACTGGTCGATCAGATCGCGGGTGCGATCGTAAAAGTTCTTACTGAAGGTGAAGTCGGGCAGTGCATTGCGAGGATGTTTTGGCCCGTATAATTGCTGTGGATCGAGACCTTCCCACCATGTGTTTTTGCCGTCCGCCTTGGTGAGGCACGCATCATACGGAACACCCGCCAGCGGACCGGTTTGGTCCGCGCCGTGGGCAACCTGATACCACCACCACTGCCTTGCCTGGTGCACGGTGACACCAAGTCGCAGGCCCCGCTCACGCACGATCTTGGCCCATGTGCCGATCACATCGCGATGGGGCCCCACACGCATCGCATTCCACTCATGATGCCGCGAATTCCACGTGTCAAACCCGTCGTGGAAGTTGGCCAACGTCATGAAAATTTTGGCTCCGGCCTTGACATATAAATCCATGAGTTCTTCCGGCTGCCAATTCAGCAGCGTCCATTGGGCACACAAGTCTTTGAACCCGAATTTCGACGGATGCCCGAAATGTTCACAATGATACTTGTACTCCGGCCGCGACTGAATATACAGTTGCCGCGCATACCAGTCACCATCTTCAGCGACGCAGGATGGACTCCAATGATTCCAGATGCCGAACTTTGCATCCCGATACCATTCAGGGCAGTCATATTGCATCATCGACTGGTAGGTCGGTTCATACGGTCCCTCGCCATGCAAATGCTTCAAGGGGCCGATCATCGGAACGTCATTCCAAGCTCCACCGGGAACCGGCACGGGTGGGGTTTGGGGATTGCGCCATCCGGCAGGACGCCAAGTCCTTTCGTCCAGTTTTTCCTCGATGATTGAATTCCCATCGATGGCATAATAAATCCGATCCAATGCCGGAATACTGCAGAAGTCCGCATAGGTTCCGTCAGGTTGATCGTAGCCCGGTGGAATCGAGCCTGTCTTTATCTCTTCCTGCGCTGGCTTCGACTTCACGGGGGGTGCGGGCACGGCGGCCATCGTTTCCTCGGTCAGGACCTCTTGTTTCGGTTCTTGTCGCATCGGAAAACTCCTGCAAGAAAAAAAAGCCTCATTCCCCAATCAACCTGCTTCCGCGATCATTTGCACTCCGCACAAAAAGCACAAAGTTGATCTTCTGACTCACATGCGCTTCTTCACGTTCCCATCATTGAAAGGTGCCACCGCACATCCGTTTCTCATCAGCAAACACTGCTCACCCCAAAAAGGCGTCGGCGTCAAATTCTATATAATGGAGAGTATATCGCACTTCAAAGACTGTCAACGAAAGGCGAACCAGCCTTCCTGATCACCGCTGGGCTGAAATCCAATGTGGCTTGAATCGAGAGGCGTATGAGGTAAGCTAAAGCTGTCACAGGGCCCGAAATCATCGCAAAACATCGGTCTTTATAGATAAGAACTCGTAATCGGAAGCCGGATGACCGTCACAACAACGCACGATCAGCCATCCGGTGAGTTCTTAAGTCCGCAGGGACGGCTGGAATCGCCTGTCCGGATAGGAGGGGCCTGGTCGGATCGTAAATCAAAGCTCCTTGACAACCAGGCTCGCGAGACTGCTTCGCTCGGGCCTTTGCAGCGTGACGTGTCCGACCAGATCCGACGATTTTAATTTTTCAATGGTGAACGACAATCCATTGGAATTGGCGTCCAGATAGGGGTTGTCAATCTGCTCGGCGTCGCCGGTCAGGACGATCTTGGTCCCTTCGCCAACCCGGCTGGCGATGGTTTTAATCTCATGCGGCGTGAGGTTCTGTGCCTCGTCAACAATCATGAATTGATGCGGAATGCTCCGGCCGCGGATGTACGTCAGCGCCTCAAGCACCACCTTGCCTGTTTCCACCAGTTGCTTGAGTTTGGCTTCGACGTTGGCCGATTCGGCGGAATGCACCCGGCGGTCGGTTAATAAAAATTCAAGGTTGTCGAATATCGGCTGCATCCACGCGGAAAGCTTTTCATCCTTGCTGCCGGGAAGAAATCCGATATCCTTGCCCAGCGGCATGATCGGTCGGGCCACCAGCAGACGTTCATAGCGCTGCTCATTGAAGCATTTGGTCATGCCCGCCGCCAGCGCCAGCAGCGTCTTGCCGGTCCCCGCAGTACCCATGAGCGTCACCATCTGCACGTCATCATCCAGCAGCAGATCCAGAGCCATGGTCTGTTGAAGATTGCGCGGCAGAATGCCGAAACAGGCCTTTTTCATACGGGTCAGTGCCAGGACGGCACCGGTCGAGGGTACATATCGCGCCAGCCCCGTCTTGCCGGCATCATCCGGTGCATCAACATTTTTCAGCAGCACATATTCATTGGGTGAGAGTGGCGGATCGAGTTTGCTGAGAAATGATCCCGCAACGCTCAATTTCTTTTCATTATAGAGCCGCTCAATGACCGTGCTTTCCACCAGCACTTCGCGGTAGCCGGAATAAAGCGTCTCGTAGTCAACCTTCTGTGATTCATAATCCTGCGTTTCAATGCCCAGGGCATCGGATTTAATCCGCGCGTTGATATCCTTACTGATGAAAATGACGGGTTTGTTTTCCTGCCGAAGCCGCCATGCCGCCGCAATGATGCGATTGTCCGGCACCGATTCGTTCAGGCTTGGTACAACGGTGTGTTCCATCGCCACGCGAATCAGCCCATGGTGGCCGTTCCATTCCACCCCTTCGCTCAGGTGTCCCTTCTCACGCAATTGATCGAGATGCCGGATCACCGTGCGGGCGTTGCGCCCGACATCGTTGGTATCCTTTTTGAACTTATCAAGTTCCTCAAGGACATCGAACGGTATCACCACTTCGTTATCATCAAATGAAAACAGGGCACCGGGGTTGTGAAGCAGAACGCTGGTATCGAGAACAAAATATTTCTTCTGCCGGTTGGAATCTCGCATTAATCCCTGGTCCTCTGGATGAAAAAAACACAACCGCCATCTGAAGTTATCGGCGTAACCGGATGCGGCGGAACAACATAAAACGGATTGATTTGACGGTAGATTGAAGCATGAAAAGCCGGAAGCTTACCTCGGCCACAGCTCGGATACCTGACTGAAAGTTTCCAGATTTCGGGTAAAACGCGCAATAAGACTGCCTTACAAAACGCTCCCGGTGGCCCGGTTTCAACCTCAGTCCACCTTGGACCTCTTATAGTAGCAAATTCGTCCGCCATTGTCGCCGCAAACACAAATCACACGAAATCTTAACCATTTCCCGGTGACGAAAGGCGGTGGAAGATTCTTCCAAATCAGCCTCCCGAATCAGCCTGTCAAAATGGCAAGGTGACGAAAAATGCGCCAGCTCAGACCGATCGCATACTGTCAGTAAACGCCTCAATCTATCTACCCGACATATCGAAACTTACATTTCATGCACCATTGGAAGTGACTGCTTTGGCATGCCATTTGTTTAATCTATTTCCAGAGATTTTAAGCGGTCGCCCGGTTGAGTGGCACGGTGCCCTCAAGCGGCCGCGAGGCAGAACAAGACGAAAAAGGAGGTTGGTATTTATGGTTACCACAGATTTTCCGATGATTCGTGCCTTGGATTCTTGGCGCCAGCCGATGGATTCTCCGCTGACACGATTTTTTGACAGTGTTTTCGAGGATGTTCATCCGCTCTGGTCGATCAGCGCCGCGATGCAGATGCCCCCGGTCAACCTTTGGGAGGAAGGCGACAACGTCATGTTGGAATGCGAGCTCCCCGGTGTAAAACCCGATCAGGTGGATATCGAGGTGTCCGGCGATCAACTTCGCCTCTCCGTCAAGCGCGATGAGCCGGGGGTCGAGGAGAAAAATGGCGGCAGGTGTCTGCGTCGTGAGCGATCATTCGGCCAGTTTACCCGCACGCTGAAACTGCCGTATGAACTAGATGCCGAAAAGGTTGAGGCGAAACTCCACAACGGCATCCTGACGCTGACCATGCCCAAGGCGCCGCATCATCGGCCGCATCGGGTGAAACTTCTCAAATAAGACTCATCGGTAGCGGCCGCGCCCTGTGGCGGCGGCCGCATGCCCGGTCTTGTAATGGGAAAACAGTATGATGAAAGGAGGTTAATGTCATGAACGCAACAGCTATCGAGGTAAAAAAAACGCAACCCGCCAATGGTGAAAAGTCGGAGCGGATGCCGTACTTTGAAGCTCCTGCCGATGTGCGGGAGGATAACGACGGTATCAGCATCTGGCTCGATACACCGGGTGCTGCCCCGGAAAGTGTATCCGTGACATATGAAAATGGTGCACTTTCCGTCGAGGCCTCGGTGATTCCGGGCGTATCCCGGCCGCAGTATCTATTGCAAGAATATGAACTCGGCTCCTATCGCCGCAACTTCCGCATCGGCGTGCTGGTGAACGTGGAGGAAATCACCGCCGATCTGAATAACGGCGAACTGCATGTGAGGCTGCCCAAGGCTCATGCAGCCAAAGCGCGGAAGATCACGGTCCGGACATAACTGGGCCAGGCTCTCTTGGCGCCGCCCTCCGGGACATCCCCTCAGGTGGGCTGTTGAGCCGACGGCGGCAGGTGGGGAGCCTTTGGAATACAAACGCAAGGCCGCCGGATTTGCACCCGGCGGCCTTGTTATTTTTACATCATGACGGTGCCGCGGTCGTCAGACGGGTTACCACCCCGCCGGCTGTATCGCCAGCAGATGGATCTGAAACGTGAGCGGCGTATTCGGTGGTATGGTGGGGGGGCTGCCCGCTTTCCCATATGCCAGCTTGGCCGGTATCACCAATTGCCGAACCCCGCCGACCCGCATTCCCACCACGCCGATATCCCACCCCCGAATGACCTGTCCGGCTCCAACCTGAAAGGTGAACTGCTGGTTGCCGTGCAGACGCGACGCATCGAACACTTTCCCGTTTGGCAGCCAACCGGTGTAGTGAACCGCAATCGTTTCGCCACTTTTCACCTTCGGACCTTTGCCCAGTTTAACGTCCTCAATTTTTAGCCCGTCAGCCAATGTGCGGGATTTAACAAAATGGGTGGCTGGCTTTGCGGTTACTTTGGGTTTGGCCGCGGAGCGCTTCGCATGGTGGCTCCCGTTACCCGGTGCTGCGTTGATGGACAGCAGGTGGATGCGGAACGTGAGCACGGAAT
>DAHWIP010000090.1:0-7034 GCA_027344975.1 Phycisphaerae bacterium | reverse complement strand
CAGTGGAAATGGTTGATGAAAAGACAGGTTGTGCGTGGGTCATCGATGCATTCGAAAGGCGCCGGATCGCCCGGCATGTTTTGGCGAAACACCTGGCTGAACATCTGCGCGACCGACTGATCCATCAGGTTATGAATGGTTGATGCGGGGCAGGACGCCCGGTACCGGAGATGAAGAGCGCTTGAATCATCTTCCAGGCTAAGATATCACGTGAGGAAGGCAGCGTTGGCCGACATTAATCAGGGTCCATTACCCGGTGCCCCGGTTTACAGCCCACGGCTGGCATCGCTGGCGGCATGGTACATACCGCGTTACGTACGGCGGCATTTTCATGCCGTCCGGTGCGATCGCGACGGGCTTCCACCTGTGCTCGAAGGCCCGACGGTGATTTTTGTCAATCACAGTTCCTGGTGGGATCCGCTGATCGGGGCATTGATTGCTGCGCGTCACTATGCACACTGCCGCCATTTCGCTCCCATCGATGCAGCGGCACTGAATCAGTACCGTGTGATGAAAAAACTCGGCTTTTTTCCGGTGGATCGCAATGTGCGGCGTGGAGCTAAACAGTTCCTTTCCGCCTGCGAGTATATTTTTACCCTGCCGGACGCCATCCTCTGGCTCACGCCGGAGGGACGTTTTCGGGATGTGCGATGTCGCCCGGTGGCGATGAAGAGGGGAATTGGCCATCTGACGGAAATTCGTACTGATCTTATCTTTATCCCCATGGCTGTGGAATATACATTTGGCGAGGAGCGCACGGCAGAGGCTGCGGTCCGGTTCGGATCGCCGATCAAAATGAAGGAAGAATCCGCACGCACACCCGCGGATTGGACCGAGTTCTTCGCCCGGCGGCTGGAGATGGAAATGGATCGGCTGGCTGAAAAAGTCATGCAGCGGCGATGGGAGGAATTTGAAGTTCTGCAGGATGGAACCGCTGGGGTCGGCGGAATTTATGATTTGATTCGACGGACCGGTTCGCTTATCCGAGGCAAGCCGTTTGCCGCCGCGCATGGTGGGAAATCATTCTGATGCTGCTGTTTGCTTCCATCGCGTGCTTTTTTCTCGCCGTCATACCAACCATCACATTTCTTGTGAACCTGCGTTTTTTTCATCCGCCTCGCCATCATCCGGCGGGTTCATCGCCGAGCGTATCGATCTTAATACCGGCGCGCGATGAAGCTGCACATATCGGTCGCGCTCTTGAGGCCGTCCTTCAGAGCAGAGATATTATCATGGAGGTGATCGTTCTCGACGATCATTCGACGGATGCCACAGCGCAAATTGTGAGTGATATTTCGCGCCGCGATTCGCGTGTGCGGCTTGCCAAGGCGTCCGAACTCCCCACCGGATGGTGCGGCAAACAGCACGCCTGCTGGGAACTGGCCCAACTGGCCGCTCACGACATTCTGATCTTCATGGATGCGGATGTTGAACCGACCCCGGACGCTTTTGCCTCGCTGGCTGCGGAACTCACTGGCGGCCCGGCAGGACTTGTCAGCATGTTCCCCCGCCAGATTACGATAAGTCTCTCCGAACAACTGGTCATTCCGCTCATGCATCTGGTGCTGCTCGGATTTTTACCCATCTGGCAGATGCGTCGCAGCAGTAGGCCGTCCCTCGCCGCCGGTTGCGGCCAGATATTTGCCGCCAGAAAGGATGATTATTTTACGGTCGGGGGCCATTCAGCCATCACCTCATCGCGTCACGACGGAATCACCTTACCACGGGCATTCCGAAAGCACGGGATTATGACCGACATATTTGACGGTACGCGCCTGGCATCCTGCCGCATGTATTCATCGAGTGGGCAACTGATCCGCGGTCTGGCCAAAAATGCCACGGAAGGGCTGGCATCACCGAAATTAATACTGCCCGCGACGATGATGCTCTTCGGCGGACAGGTGCTGCCGGTCATCCTGTGGATTTCCTCGCTGATCAACGGAGATTCCGCCGCCAGTCTCTGGGCGGGGATTGCGACCCTCATGACGATCGCCGTGAGGCTCATTGCCGCCGCAAAGTTCGATCAATCCATTCCCGGAGCGTTGCTAAATCCCGTGGGGATTATCTATCTGCTGGCGATTGAGTGGTACGCATTCTGGTGCCATCTCACCGGGAAATCCATTGCGTGGCGCGGCAGAATTACTTGAGTTCCACACTCCAGTAAGCATGATCCAGGAAATGCTGCCATGACGAATAGCGATCCGAGCCAAGTCGGACATTGATAACCGGATTTCGCTTGGGCTTAACCGGCGGGCGAAGCAGATGCATGTGGGCTTGATGGGGGGTGCGGCCGCCTTTTTTCGCATTGCAGTAAACGCAGGCGCATACCAGATTTTCCCAGGTGGTTTTGCCACCCAACGAGCGCGGCACCACGTGATCAAGCGATAATTCGCTTGACGGAAAACGTTTGCCGCAATACTGGCAGGTTCCGCTGTCGCGGGCGTAGATGTTTCGTCGATTCAGTTTCACATCCTGCTTGGGAAGGCGATCATAACCCAGCAGGCGAATAATCCGCGGCACAGCAATTTCACAGCGGACCGTCCGGACAAAATCGTGAGTCTCACGCTCAAACTGAGCTTTGAGCTGCGATATTTCAATCCATGATTCAATATTGTAATTGAAATAGGCACCATTTTCGACAGAGATAACCTCCGCCCGGCTGCGTGAGAGCAGAGAAAACGCCCGTGCCGCACTCACCACCCGAATCGCCATGTAAAGACGATTGAGCACGAGCACATTGCACGAGAGGCCGGAAAAAGGGGCTGCCTGCGACACGCCGCACACTCCGTAACATTCAGATTCCGCCGTCCGGGCCGATGAATGTTTCCCATCCGCCCGTCGGCTCTGCGCCCGCCGTTTCGCTTCGTCATCGCAGAAACCCGGGCCGTTCCGATACCCCTATTCTGCCCGCGGTTTTGCCCGTATGCAAGTATCCGCGTGTACCTCACCCAAATCGGCTATTTTAATACGTTATGGAAATGAAGCTCACTGAGCCGAAACTTTCGAAACACTCGCCTGCCGCAAGCAGCGTCACGCCGCAGGGTTTTCTGGCAGCTCTGCTGCATCTGGATATGCGGAAGCGAAACGGCCCCATGGCGGTCCGCAATGCGGTCGGGGTGGCGGTCGCACTGGCCGTCGGTCTTATGGTGAATCATCATTTAATCGCCGTGGGCCTGAGCATCGGCGCCCTGATGACCAGCTTCTCTGACAGTGCGCTGCCCTACCGACGCAGGGCGGAACATCTGTTGGCAGCGTCGGCCTGCGTTGCTGCGATGATCCTCGTCG
Source organism: Phycisphaerae bacterium (assembly GCA_027344975.1). Taxonomy (GTDB): domain Bacteria; phylum Planctomycetota; class Phycisphaerae; order WQYP01; family WQYP01; genus JAJZGD01. The sequence goes on along the minus strand of DAHWIP010000090.1, from coordinate 3,749 downwards.
GTACTCAGGTCGCGGATATCTGGCCGGCTGCTATGGCAATAACGGCGCTGGTCGGATTTACATCGGCGCTTGCCGTCTGTCTTGGGGCGGAGGCCGGCGACATCGGCCTTGCGGCCATTGTCACCATAACGGTCTTTTCCAACAGGTGCTCGCGCAGAATGGCCATCTTCTCGGCCCCGGTGTAATGACGACGTGCATTGGACATAAAACGGTCTCCTTGTTCGGCACCACATCATACCTTACGCAGAAAAGCCGTTTCTCCTTTTCCGACTGAAGCAGCACACTCGATCACTCAACCTATGACAAATTGCGATTGACAAACCGGCATTTTTACCCGACGATGTTTTGATGATTTCGACCCGGAAAGCCTTACCCTTCGTCCATCGGTGCGTTTCACGCCGGTGCCCTGCGGCTCACGTCGAGACAACTTTATTTACGCCCGGATACTGGCGATTTTATATCCGCAGATACGCGTGACAGGCTTTGGCAGATGTGCAACGACATAGCGATCCGCAAAGCCTGCCAAGAAGCAGGCTTTTTTTATCGGCGATGCGGCCGGGACTTTTTACAGTGAGGATTCCCCATGACATTGAATCAACTCGTCGCAGAAACCCGATATCGCACAAAACTGGCGTGCGGACTGGCCGATACGATTCTCGCCGAGGTGGCAGGTCTGGGTTGTCTTTGGCGATGATGAGACGAGATCAGCGGCCGTCGCTGAGAGCAGATCAGATAGTTCAGGAGACCCCATGATTATTGTGATGGAACTTGGAGCGACCAATCAGCAGGTGGAACATGTCACCCGATTGCTGCGCGAAATGGGCATGCGCGAGCATGTTATTGTCGGCACGGAGCGAACGGTCGTCGCCGCGCTCGGTGATGAACGAAAATTGGATGTGGGGCGAATGGAAAATGTTCCCGGCGTGGAAAAAGTGATGCCGGTTCTTGCGCCCTATAAGATGGCGTCGCGTGAGGTTCAGCGGGAAAGAAGCGTGATTCCTCTGGGCGGGACGCTGGGCGGATCTGTCGGCGGGAAAAAAGTCGGCATCATTGCCGGCCCCTGCTCGGTGGAGGATCGGACGCAACTGCTGGAACTGGCGCAGGCTGTTAAGGAGGCGGGTGCGGTCGGGCTGCGCGGCGGCGCATTTAAGCCGCGCACCAGCCCGTATGCATTTCAGGGGCTCGGCGAAAAAGGGCTTGAGATATTGGCGGAAGCCCGTGAAAAAACCGGGCTGGCGGTCGTAACGGAAGTCATGTCGATTGACCAAGTGGCACTGGTGGGGAAATACGCGGATGTTTTCCAAGTTGGTGCCCGCAATATGCAAAATTACAATCTCCTCTGGGCCGTCGGGGAACAGCGCAAACCGGTGCTGCTCAAACGCGGGCTCAGCGCTACGCTGGAGGAATTCCTGCTGGCGGCGGAGTACATCATGTCGCGGGGGAATAATCAGGTAATTTTGTGCGAACGGGGTATTCGCACCTTCGAGAGCTATTGCCGAAACACCCTGCCGCTGGCGATTGTTCCGGAAGTGCATCGGGTGAGCCATCTGCCGATCGTGGTCGATCCGTCGCAGGGGACGGGGCACGCTCATCTTGTGCCGGACATGTGTCGGGCGGCGGTGGCTGCGGGTGCGGACGGCTTGATCATCGAATGCCATAGCGACCCCGAGCATGCTTTGACGGATGGTGCGCAATCCATTACGCCCGCTACACTTAAGAGCACCATGGCGACATTGGCACGGATTGCCGAGGCCATTGATCGGCAGGCGTGATTTGCGGCAAATTCAGGCGATACGGCGCAATTTCGGTGCACCATTGACTTTCAGCCGGACCCTTGGCATCATTGTCACATGGAATTGCACGAAAAAAACATTGCTGATGGCTTCACTTTCGACGATCTGCTTCTTGTCCCGCAGCGCAGCGACATTGTTCCGACTGAAGCGGACCTGCGCACCCGGCTGACACGCCAGATTGAACTCAACATTCCCCTGCTTTCGGCACCGATGGATACGGTGACCGAGGCATCGTTGGCGATTGCGCTGGCGCAGGAAGGAGGATTGGGGTTCATCCATAAAAATCTGCCGATTGAACATCAGTGCCGGGAAGTGGAAAAAGTGAAGCGTTCCGCGAATGGGATCATTACCGATCCGGTCACGCTCGGACCCGACGTGACGGTGGGGCAGGCCCGCCAGATCATGAAAGAGCAGCACATAAGCGGCATTCCCATTGTGCAGGGATCGGACGGCGAATTGGTCGGCATATTGACCCGGCGCGATCTGAAATTTATCGATGGAGACGACAGCAAGCCGGTACGTAATCTGATGACAAAAACCGGTCTGGTTACCGCTCCCGCTGAAACATCGCTTGAAAAAGCGGAGATCATTCTCAATGAAGCACGCGTGGAAAAACTTCTGCTGGTCGATCAGTACAATCGGCTCGCGGGGATGATTACCATGCGGGATATTGAAAAAACCTATCAATTCCCCAAGGCGTGCAAGGATGCCCGCGGACGCCTGCGGGTTGGAGCGGCCGTCGGAGTGCACCAGTATGATCGGGTTGCGGCCCTGATTCAAAAAGGCGTTGATGTGGTGGTGGTGGATACGGCCCATGGGCATTCCGGGAACGTCATTGAGACGGTGCGGGAGATTAAGAAGCGCTTCGGCATTGAAGTGATTGCCGGGAACATCGCCACCGCCGATGCCGCTGCGGACCTTATCGCAGCCGGTGCCGATGCGGTGAAGGTTGGCATCGGCCCGGGCAGCATCTGCACCACGCGAATTGTCACCGGCGTGGGGGTACCGCAGATTACGGCCATTATGAATGCCCTCAGTGCCGCCAAACCGGCCGGGGTACCCGTGATTGCCGACGGCGGAATACGCCACAGTGGTGACATCACCAAGGCGCTGGCGGTGGGAGCGTCGGCGGTCATGATGGGTTCACTTTTTGCCGGGCTGGATGAGAGTCCGGGTGAGCTCGTGATTCGTCGTGGGCGGCGATTTAAGAGTTATCGCGGCATGGGATCCATGGGCGCGATGGTGCATGGGAGCGCAGACCGGTACGGCCAGGCGGGCGTAAAAAACAGCAGCAAACTGGTGCCGGAGGGTGTCGAGGGATTGGTGCATTATCGCGGTCCGCTGGGTGATTTTGTTTATCAGATGGTCGGAGGGCTTCGGGCCGGCATGGGATATGTCGGAGCGCGGACGATTCCGGAATTACAGAGCCGGGCGAAATTTGTACGCGTTACCGCCGCGAGCATGGTGGAAAGCCATCCGCACGACATCACCATCACGCGGGAAAGCCCCAATTATTACACGGCATCGGATCCGTCGATGGAATAACCGGCAGCCGGGCGGAGCACGCAGCAAGCAAATCGCGAAGCTGTTGGTAGCACGATCGCCGATGCCAAACGGACGGCTGAGATATCAGAATGATACGGCGAGGCCCGCAAACACCTGCTGGGCCTGGAATTTGTCCGATCCCAGATCAAGTTCGTAATTCACAAATCCGCTCACGTTTTTATTGAAATTTATATTGAGCGACGGGGCAATCACCGCCACATCGCGCGAAGGCGAGGCCGTATTGACCGTGAAGTTGCCGGTGCCGGCACCCTGCAACTGGGCCGTAATCCCCTGAGAATTATTCAGATATTCATGCCGCCAGCCCAATAAGATGCCCGGAACCAGCGTCGACTGATGCGAGAGATGAATCGTGTAGAGGAACGTTGCACTGAGCATGGAGCGGAATGAATC
>DAHWIP010000008.1:0-17374 GCA_027344975.1 Phycisphaerae bacterium | reverse complement strand
AGGATTTGAACCTGCGACTTCCTGGTCCCAAACCAGGCGCTCTAGCCAGGCTGAGCTACGCCCCGTGATAACGTGATACTATCATAATCTCGCAATTTCATACAGCATCGCGATGTATGGCGGTGCACTGCGGGGGGGGCCAGCGAGCCGGCGACGGCGGCACAATGGCCGATCCTAATCAGCAGCTACTTGGGCGCTCATCAACATCCGCTATACTCCGTAGGCGGCTTATGGGCATAGCCGCCCCTGGAAATCTGCTCTGCAGAGTAACAGGGATTGAGTCTGCACAGGACGACCACCATGAACACCGATACTCAAGCTCCCGCCGCACCTGAGCCGATGTCCGCCCGGGTGGCCTTTGCGAAACATTGGCCACTGTATATCTATGAAGGTGTGCTGCTCGGCTGCTTTATGATTTCCGCGTGCGGATTTACCGTACTCTTGGAATATCCCGGTGCCCCCGGTTTCGCGGCCATCCATTCCACCTTTATCCGCCGGGCGCTCATCGGCGTTGCCATGGGCGCGACCGCCGTGGGATTGATTTATTCACCCATCGGCAAAAAATCGGGTGCCCACATGAACCCGGCGTTCACGCTCAGTTTTCTCTGGCTGGAAAAAATCGCTCCGTGGGATGCGGTTTTTTATATCATCGGGCAATTTATTGGCGGCACACTCGGCGTTGTGTTTTCACGGCTGGTCTTCGGCCCGCCCATCGCCGCCCCACAGGTGCGCTGGATCGTCACCGTTCCCGGGCCCGCCGGCATCGGCGCAGCGTGGCTGGGAGAATTTATCATTTCGGCCGTTCTGATGGGGACCGTGCTGCTGGTGAATCGCAGCCGAAATCTCGGCCGCTTTACCGGCATCTTCGCCGGTGTGCTGATATTTTTATTTGTTACCTTTGAAGCGCCCTATTCCGGTTTCAGCATGAACCCGGCAAGGACATTCGCCTCCGCTCTGCCCGCCGGTATCTGGACACAATGGTGGATTTATTTCACGGCCCCGTTCATCGGCATGTTCAGTGCCATTGAATTTTTTGCGCTGGTCGGCCGCGAACGCGACATCCTCTGTCCCCGGCTCAACCATTCTCACCACAGTAATGAAATACTGCGCTGCCAATGTGCGGCAGGCGTTCTGCGCACGGCTACCAAAGCTGCTTTTATGGAGACCTCAGCATGACAACTCAGAATGACTATGACGTGATTATCATCGGTTCCGGTGCGGGCGGCGGCACGCTGGCCCATCGGCTGGCCGGATCAGGAAAAAAGATTTTAATTCTTGAACGAGGCGGCTGGCTTCCCCGCGAGAAACAGAATTGGGATGCCGAGGCCGTATTTGTTGAAAACCGGTATGTCTCGAAAGATTCGTGGTACGACGAAAATGGCAAGGCATTCCAGCCGGGCGTGCACTATTTCGTCGGCGGTGCGACAAAGATGTTCGGCGCGGCGCTGTTTCGTCTTCGGAAGGAAGATTTCGGTGAATTGAAACATCACGACGGGATTTCACCGGCGTGGCCCATCAGCTACGACGAACTCGAGCCCTATTACCTGCAGGCGGAAAATCTTTATCAGGTGCACGGACAGCGCGGCGAAGACCCGACCGAACCGCCCGCCAGCGGCCCGTATCCATTTCCTCCGGTATCGCATGAGCCGCGGATTGAAAAACTGGCCAATGAACTCACGCGCATGGGGTATCACCCTTTTCATGCGCCGACGGGCATCATGCTCAACGAAGCGCAGCGTCATCTGAGCCGCTGCATCCGGTGCGACAGTTGCGACGGGTTTCCGTGTCTGGTGCATGCCAAGTCGGATGCCGAAACGATTTGCGTCCGGCCGATCCTGGAAAATAAAAATGTGACGCTTGTCACCATGGCCCATGTGAAACAACTGGTGACAGATCCCTCCGGCCGCCGCGTGACACAGGTGCTGGCGGATGTGAACGGCAAGCCGGAGAGTTTTTCCGGGCAAATCGTGGTCGTTTCCGCCGGTGCAGCAAATTCGGCCCGGCTGCTTCTGCTTTCCGCCAACGACAAACATCCGCGCGGGCTGGCGAACAGCTCCGATATGGTCGGGCGGCATTACATGTTTCATAATTCTGCCGCGGTGGTGGCGCTTTCCAAGGAGCCGAATCACACGCGGTTTCAGAAAACACTCTCCATCAACGACTTTTACTTCAAGGCGGATGATTATGATTACCCGCTGGGTAATATTCAGATGATCGGCAAATCGCAGGGGCCGATGTTCAAGGGTGATGCGCCGAAATTCGCGCCCGGTTTCACGCTGGAACAGATGGCCCTTCATGCGGTGGACTTCTGGCTGACGACGGAAGATCTTCCCGATCCGAATAATCGCGTCACCGTGCGGCGGGACGGGAGCATTCAACTCTCCTACACGTTTAACAATCAGGAATCGTTTAAGAGATTGCGGGCCAAACTTCAGAGTGTACTTGAACACGTGCAGATGCATCCGCACCTGATCCCCAACAATCTGTATCTTGGAAAGACCATTCCGATTGCCGGTGTGGGGCATCAGGCGGGAACATGCCGTTTCGGGAAAGACCCGAAAACATCGGTGCTCGACACCTTCTGCAAGGCGCATGATCTGGATAATCTCTATGTGGTGGATACTAGTTTTTTCCCCAGTATCGGAGCGGTGAATCCATCCCTTACCGCCATGGCCAACGCCCTGCGTGTGGGAGATCATCTCATCGAGCGGATGAAATAAACCGGTGCGGGATCGTGGTGCCGACGGCGCGAGGGTGGTGCGAACGCAGCGTGAAAGCATTGCGAGAGTGGTCGCTGCGCGGTGATTTTTCATGATTGATGGAGCGGCGTGATCAAAAACTCTGGGACGCAACTCTGGGGCGCAACTAAAAGCCCGTCATATTTCAGACGGGCTCTGAGCTAGAACTGAAGAAGCGGATCATGGGTGATCCGGCCGCAGTGTTACCTGCGCTTTGCTGCTGACTTCTTCGTGCTTTTCTTGGCCGATTTCTTCGTGCTCTTTTTGGCGGCCGGCTTTTTCTTCGTTGGCATCATGTATCACCCCCTTTCGATGGTAGATAAGCCAATATTGAAAGTTATCGGCGAGTTGTGATTGAATTCATCAGATATTTGCAAAATTTTTGCGGAATTTTTTTATTGTGTGATCCGCGCGTCATTCCGATTCGCGCCGCCGTGAACGATTTTCTTCCGGCATCAGGACTGGATATCGATCGCAAAACCGCCTGTGGATCGGGCTATTCGCTCGATTGACCGTCCGTGCTCGTCAAGCGCAGCGCGATACGCGGCGAGCGACTGCGCATCACGGCGTGCGAAAAGTTTTTCACCCGTCTCGATATCCACGAACTGATTTGAAAGCGCCGAGGCAGGATTAAGTTCCACGGAGGACAGCACGCGGATCAGATTCACCTGCCGATGCAACCCCGGCGGCAAGTCCGGTACAGCGGGAAGCAGATCGCTGATGACGGTGATGATGGCTGATCTCGGCGCAGCTGCTGCGCAGAGGCGAAGAGTCCGCAGAAGTTCACAGATACCGCCGGGCATTATTGTTCGGATGGTGCGGATCAGTTCAATCAGGTCGCTTGTGTGCTGCAATTTTTTCACGCCTCGCATCGGCGTATGCAACTCTCCTGCCGCGACTCTCAAGCCGAAACGCTCTCCGCGCCGCAGGCTATACATTGCCGCATCCATGGCCATCCAGCACGCGGCGCTCCATTTGGTTGGGCTTCCCAACAGCATGCTTTTTGATGCGTCGAGGAGAATGATCTGCGGGTTCTCGTCGGAGGCTTCAAAGAGGCGGATGACCGGCTGATCAAGCCGGGCCAGCGCGGGCCAATCGAGATGCCGCGTGTCATCACCCGGAGCATAAGGGCGGAAGTCCGCCATGTCGTAACCGTGGCTGAGTCGTCGCCGACGCGATCGACCGCCCATAAATGCTGAGGCCGCCGTGCGCGGGGGCCGGGCCGACCGAAGAAGCCGTTTGAGAATATCTGCCGGTGAAAGCGTTGCAAATTCCGGCCGCGTTTCCTGAAACATCTGCATGTCGGCCCCGTCACGCCACATCGGCAAGTAAAAGCGTGGACTCATAACGGCGATACACCTCATGCCGCAGCCGGGCATGTTCAGGCGCGATCAGATGCGGATCGGCGAGGATAACGGCGGCGGCGTCTCGCCGGGTCATCTGGAGAAATGGAATCTCCATGAGAAAATCAGGGAATAAAAATTCCGGCATGCCGCTCTGCCGCGTTCCGACCATCTGCCCCATCCCACGCAGCCGCAGGTCTTCCTCCGCCACGCGAAAACCGCTGGAGTTTTTGACCATTGCGTTGAGCCGGGCCTGCGCCTCGTCCGAATCATCATCGCTGCAGAGGATGCAGAGCGATTTGAGATTGGATCGACCAATCCGGCCGCGCAATTGATGCAGTTGCGCCAAACCGAAACGCTCCGCCTGACGGATCAGCATCAGCGTGGCGTTGGGCACATCGACCCCCACTTCGATGATCGTGGTGGAAACCAGCACATCAATATCGCCGCTGCGGAAGCGTTCCATCGTCTGCCGCCGCTCCTCAGCGGTCAGGCGGGAATGCAGTGGCTGCATCCGCACATTTGCGGGAAGATGCGCCGCCATATCCGTCAGCACCGCATTGACGTTATCGAGTTCCTTCACGCCTTCCTCAATCGCCGGGGCGACTACATACGCCTGACGGCCTGCGTTAAGCTGCTGCTCCATGTACCGATAAACTTCTGGCAGCTGCCGACTGGTAATCTTGCGGGTGGCGATGGGGCATCGCCCGGGCGGCAGACCGTCAATGATGGAAACATCCAGATCGCCGAAATAGGTCATCGCCAGCGTGCGGGGGATCGGCGTGGCCGTCATCACCAGCGTGTGAACATTGGCCTGGCGATGGCGGAGCATGGCACGCTGTTCAACGCCGAACTTATGCTGTTCATCCACCACCAGCAGGGCCAGATGCCGAAATTCCACCGGGTCGCCCAGCAGTGAATGCGTGCCGACGATCATGTGCAGTTCGCCGGAGGCGAGACGGGCGAGAATATCCGCACGTTTCGCGGTCGAAGTACCGGCGGTAAGCAGTTCCATCTGCACACGACTTTTCGCCAAGAGATTGCTGATGGAGTAGAAATGCTGTTCGGCAAGAATTTCAGTCGGCGCCAGCAGTGCCGCCTGCTTCCCCGCCGCCACCGCCATGAGCATGGCATAGAGTGCCACCACGGTCTTTCCACTCCCCACATCCCCCTGCAGCAGACGATTCATCGGCTCCTGCCGGGCCAGATCAGCCCGCAGCTCCGCAATCACCCGCTTCTGTGCCGCCGTGAGTTCAAATGGAATCAGCGCCCGTATCCGCTCATCAACCCGATCGTCGGTACGCAGTCGCTCCGCCGTGACCGAATGTTTCTGATGATAGCGGCGAATTTCAAGTGCCAACTGAAATAAAATGATCTCGTGATAGGCAATCGTCCGCTGCGCCCGGGTGATATCCGCCAATGTCGAGGGTTGATGCAATTGCCGGTACGCCTGCCGCAGAGGCATCAGATGCCGCTCCGCCAGATACGCCTCGCTGAACCACTCCACGACATCGGCAAGACATTCATCCAGATGCCGGGCGACAAGATCAGCAATAAAGCGTTTGGAAACATCGGCCGAAGCGGGGTAGACGGGCTCAATCGCATCGCTGCGCGGCGCCATTTCCAGTTTATCAACGATTTTAATATCCGGCTGGACCAGTTGCAGCCGCCCTTTGTACAAGCCCGACTTGCCCGCAGCCTGCAGCAGAGTTTCCGGTTTGATTTTTTCAGCCAGATCGCGGCGATTGAACCATGTCAGTACACATCGGCCCGTGCGATCTTCCAGCAGCACCTCAAAACGCATCGGCCGCCGCCGATGAAGCCGGGTCTGAATGACCATTCCGGCCACAGTTACCCGCTGCCCCGGCTTGATCTGATCGATCGAAAGCCCGTTTTGAAACTCTTCATAGCGGCGCGGCAGCCAGTTGAGCAGGTCCAGCGTGGTGTGAATTCCAAGTTGCGCCAATTGCGTCCGGCGCTGCGGCGTTAAACCCGCAAATGTCAGCGGCCGCCCGCCGTCAGATGGAGCCGCTTCTGCTGGAATTGGTGTCGCCGGTTGCTGCATCATCCGTCAACATACCATCAGTGCGCTCCCACGCCTACGGCACACCGCCCGGCGGTCCTTGGCAGAGCGGGGAAAATAGAGAGTAGTGAGTTGAGCAACTACCAAGTCGTGCATAGCACGATGGTAAGTATTTCTTCACCGCAGGGGACGCAGGGGAACGCAGAGGCTCCGGCACCTGAGCTGCTCGCGCCACTGAACCGTCTCCGCGCTTTCCGCGCCTCCGCGCGAGATATGGCTTCATGCCCGCGGCATGATGTAGTCCGCATTTTTATCACGCCAAGAATGAAAGGCGCTAAGATTTTTGCATTAAGTACGCACACTTTATTTAACCGTCTCGGTGTTCACGGCGCCTTGGTGTGAGATCCGGTTCTTTCCGTCTCCGCGGCCTCACGTGATGCACGGCCGCAGGCTCCGCCGGTCGCCTGCCGTATTTGCGCCTGCTCTCGTGGCGTAGACGCCTGCCCCCCGCGCTGGTGGAAAAATCGCCCATTTTCGGGATAATGCAGGGTCGGTAGAAGGCTGCAATCCTGTGGCCTGCCGAAGCCATGCCATCCCGGGTTGTAGGGTACGGGGAGGCGGAGGAACCCGGTTCGCGTCCGGTTGAGTTTGTTGATCGGGGTGGGTACCCCGGGCTCGAAGCGCGGGGCGATGGTATTTTTGCCTCTGCGCCCAAGACGAGGTTGATTGGAATGATCGTTATTCTCAAGCCGGATGCCGGCGAAGCTTTGGTTAAGGACATCATTGCGCAGATCGAAGCGATCGGGCTTCAGGCGCACCTTTCCAAAGGGCAATTTCGGACGGTGATCGGTGTGGTGGGGGAAGAGGCAAAGATCGATAAAGAGCATCTGCTTTCCATCGCGGGGGTGGAGCAGGTCCTGCCCATCATGAAGCCGTATAAACTCGCCAGTCGCGAGTTTCACAAGGCGGATTCGGTGGTGGAAATCCCCTGTCCGCAATCGGGGACGTTGAAAATCGGCGGCGGCCACTGCCTGATGTTTGCCGGCCCCTGTGCCTGCGAAAATGAGGAGATGGTGCATTCCATCGCCCGGGAGATCAAGGCGGCCGGGGCGGCGGTGCTGCGCGGTGGGGCGTACAAACCGCGCACCAGCCCGTACAGTTTTCAGGGGCATGGCGAAGATGCCCTGCGCTGGCTGCGCGATGCCGGCCGCGAGAACAACATGCCGGTGATCACCGAGGTGATGGATACGCGGCACGTTTCGATCATTGAAAAATATACCGATGTTTTCCAGATCGGCGCCCGAAACATGCAGAATTTCAATCTGCTTTTTGAAGTCGGCCGCACGCGCAAGCCGGTGCTGCTCAAACGCGGCATGGCGGCATCCATTCAGGAATGGCTCATGAGCGCGGAATATGTTCTCAGCCAGGGGAATCGGCAGGTGATCCTGTGTGAGCGCGGGATTAAAACCTTTGAAACCGCGCTTCGCTACACGCTGGATATCTCGGCGGTGCCGGTGGTCAAGGCCAACAGCCATCTGCCGGTGATTGTCGATCCCAGTCACGCCAGCGGCGTGCGGGAATTCGTGCCCGCGCTGGCGTACGCCGGCATTGCCGCCGGAGCCGACGGCATTATGGTGGAAGTGCACGATTGCCCCAGCAAGGCGATGTGCGACGGCCCGCAGGCCCTGCTTCCGGACCAGTTCGGAGATATGGTTGCGAATCTGGGCCGTCTCGCATCCGTGCTGGGGCGGCAGTTTTCGCATGCTCCATCGCCAGCGGCAGCCGCGGTTCATGCGTAATGATGAATGAATGGTATTGATGGTTTTAGTAAACTGAGAGGCACGTTATGCGGACAAAATTAATTGCGGGTAACTGGAAGATGAATCTCGGCAAGGCCGAAAGCATCACTCTGGCGGGTGAAATCCGCCAGAAAGCCCCGAAAACGACCAAATCGCAGGTGCTGCTGATCCCGTCGTTTGTGCATATTGATGCGGTCGCGCAGGTGGTCGGTAAGACGCATCTGCTTCTGGGCGCGCAAGATGTCTATTACGAACGCTCCGGTGCCTTTACCGGTGAAGTCAGTGCGGAAATGCTGCTGGAACTCGGCGTGTCGCATGTGCTGGTCGGTCACAGCGAGCGGCGGCATGTCATCGGGGAAACCGACGCCGTACTGAATAAAAAAGTTCTCGCCGCCTCCGCGGAAAAGCTGGTGGTGATTTACTGCGTCGGCGAGACGCTTCAAGAACGCAACGCCGGTCGCGCCGCCGAAGTCATCCTTCACCAGCTTAAGGCCGGCCTTGCCAACCTGTCGCACGATGTCATTGCCATGGGACATCTGGTGATTGCCTATGAGCCCGTCTGGGCGATCGGCACCGGGCAGACCGCCACCCCGGCCCATGCCCAGGAGACGCATGCCTTCATCCGGGCACGCCTGTCGGAGATTGTCAGCCCGGAACTCGCGAATCAGATTCGCATTCAGTACGGCGGGTCGGTGAAGAAAAGCAATGCCGCCGAATTGCTCTCCCAGCCGGATGTGGACGGATTGCTCATCGGGGGTGCAAGCCTGATGGCCGACGAATTTGTCGCTATCATTCAGGCGGCGGAAGGTGTTTAGAGTTTTGTTGCCGGGGCGAGCCCGCCACGCCATGGATGCGGGGTATGGTCTTCGGCGGAGCCGGGTTTTCGGGAATTATATTCATGCTTAATACGTTTCTGACCGTCGTCTTCGTGCTCATCAGCGTGCTGATGATCTTCATCGTGCTGCTGCAGCGGGGGCGCGGCGGCGGGCTTGTCGGGGCCTTTGGTGCGGGAGGGGGGCAGTCGGCCTTCGGAACCAAAACCGGCGATGTCTTCACTACCGCGACCGTGATTATATTTGTGGTGTTTCTCCTTCTGGCCTTTATTCTCAATTGGCGTGTCGGTGCAGCGCCGACGGCGACTCCAACGCCGACCTCGCAGCAGACGACCCCATCCACCGGCAGCGGCAAGGCAGTTCCGTCCGCCGCACCGGGCGGTAAGTCGTCCGGTCTTGCTTCCGGCAGCCACACCGCGACATTGCCGCCGAAATCATCGGCGAAGTTACCGGCTAAATCACCGGCCACAACCAAACCGTGATCGGTTATCGACATCGACTGCACCAGATTTTGTAACACGACGGGCTTCTGATGATCAACAGCATGACAGGCTACGGCAGGGCGGCGAAGGAAACTCCCACCTGTTCATGTCAGGTGGAAGTCAAATCGGTCAACAACCGATCGTTGAAAATCGTCCTCCATCTGCCCGAGGCATTTTCCGCCTGCGAGGTTGATCTGGAATCCATTGTCCGCCAGCGCATCGAACGCGGCTCGGTTACCATTAATATTTCGCTCACCGGCGCGGCCATAAGCCAGGCGGCGGAAGTTAATCAGGATGTCGTCTCCCATTACATCCGCTCGCTGACCGATGCGGCTGATCTGTGCAAAGAGCGGAATATCCCCTGCACGCTCGATCTGGCCCAGATTCTCGCTTTGCCGGGGGCATGTCAGAATCGCACGATCTCCAGCGAGGAAGAGCTCGCATGTCGTGAATTAATTGTCTCCCTCTCGAATGACGCCCTGGATCGGATGCTGCAGATGCGTCGGCGGGAGGGTGAGGTGCTCTGGGGCGACCTGAGTAAACATCTGGATGAAATTCGCGCCGCCGCCGGTAATATCCGCCAGCAAGCTCCGCAGGTGAGTCGGCAATATCATGAGCGGCTTAAACAGCGGGTCAATCAGCTTGTCAGCGATGCGAAGATGTCGCTGAGCGATTCCGATCTGCTGCGGGAAGTGGCGCTGTTTTCCGATCGATCCGACATCAGCGAAGAACTTTCCCGACTCTTCGGCCATCTTGACCATTTCGTCGAAGTCGCCGGGCAATCCAGTCAGGTGGGGCGCACGTTGGAATTCATCGCACAGGAAATGCTGCGGGAGGCCAACACACTGGGCTCCAAATGCAGCGACGGTCAGATTACGCGTTGGGTGGTGCAGATCAAGGGGTGTATCGACCGTATCAAAGAGCAGGTGCAGAATGTGGAATAGGCCGAAATTTAGACATATCCCCCTTCGCTGGCCGCGGCCGTACGAAATGGGAATTGCCGCCCACCGCCGGATCTGCAGAGCTTGGGAAGCAGACTGATGCCCTCGGGATCGCTGATATTCATTTCCGGACCTTCGGGCGTGGGTAAGTCCACGGTTTGCCTGCGGTTAAGCCGCGAATTACCCGCCGAATTCGCCCTCTCCGCCACCACCCGCAAACCCAAAGCTCAGGATCAGCACGGTAAGCGGTATGAATTCGTCGATGAGGCTGAATTCAAGCGCCGAATTGATCAAAATGACTTTTTGGAATATGCTAATGTGTTCGGAAACTGGTATGGCACGCTGCGCCGACCGGTGGAAGAGGCACTCGCTGCCGGCCGCATGGTGCTGCTGGAGATCGATGTGCATGGCGGACGACAGGTGGCCACCGCTTTTCCCGAGGCGTTGGGCGTCTTCATCCTGCCTCCATCGCTGGATGAGTTACGGCGCCGGTTGGAACACCGTGGGCGCGACGAACCCGAGGTGATTGAGCGCCGGCTGGATGAAGCCCAGCGGGAGATTGAATTTGCCCGCAGCTTTAATGCGTACCGCTGCATGGTGGTCAATGAGAACCTCGATCAGACGGTAAATGATATCCGGGCCTTTATCAGCCGCGTCCGGTCGCACAATACGCCGGTGAAGCCCTGAGATATGACGATTGAATAAATGGAGCGATTGGTATGATTGAAGCCGTAAAAAGTGATGAAATTGTTCACAAGCTCGGTGGTCGGTTCAAACTCTGTGCGCTGGTGCAGCATCGCTGGCGCGAAATCATCGGCGGGGCCCGCCCGCTGGTGGAGCGCAACGGACGCCCCGTGCTGGAAGTGATTCTGGATGAAATCCTGCAGGGCAAAATCCAGATTGATTATGACAAAAGTAATGTAAGCCGGCCTGATCAGGCCCTCGGACGCGACTGAGGGCCGCGCGGCGGCCGACGGAACTTTGGCGGATATCATGGCGGATGCGGCACGTATCCTGATATGTGTAAGCGGCGGTATCGCGGCATATAAAGTCGCGGCACTCGCCAGTTCGCTCACCCAGTCGCATTATCATGTTGAAGTCGCCATGACCGTCGCCGCAACGCGATTCATCGGCCCGGCCACCTTCGAGGGACTCACCGGCCATCGTGTGCATCTGGATATCTGGGAGCACCCGGCGGAAGCGACTCAGCCCCGGCATATTCAGCTTCCATCGCAGGCGGATATCGTGCTCGTGGCCCCGGCCAGCGCTGATTCACTGGCGAAACTCGCGGGTGGTCTGGCGGATGATCTGGTCAGCACGCTGCTGGTGGCAACCGATATTAAAAAACTCCTCGTCGCCCCCGCCATGAATGAAACCATGTGGAATCACCCGGCAACCCGGGCCAATATCGCCCGCCTGCGCGACTGGGGCGTGGCGATGATCGGGCCGGAGAGCGGCTGGCAGGCATGCCGAACGATCGGCCAGGGGCGGATGAGTGAACCCGACGCCATTCTCGCAGCCGTCGAGGAAAAACTTCGGACTATCCGGGGCTGAAGGCAGCGAATGCGATGCGGACACAGCTCTCGCCGCAGGGTACTGACCGTCTTCATCTTTTGTTAGAATATCGAGCTTTGCTTCGGCAGTTGAGCCGGGGCTGCGGAGGTTTTTCATGCAGATTGCAGATCGTTTGAACGTTGTTGCCGAATCCATCACGCTTGCCGTCACCGCGCAGGCCAATGCACTGAAAAAACAGGGGATTGATGTGGTGAGTTTCGGTGCCGGCGAGCCCGATTTCGATACGCCCGAACCGATCAAAGACGCGGCGATTGCCGCCCTGAAGGCGGGTAAAACCAAGTATGAACCCACGGCGGGAACTCCCGAGGCACGCGCCGCGATTGCCGATAAATTACGCCGATACAACCATCTGGATTATTCGCCGGAAGAAATCATTATCTCGGTGGGGGGTAAACATTCACTGTATGTGGCAATGATGGCGACGCTCAATCCGGGCGATGAAGTGATCATTCCCGCTCCTTACTGGGTCAGCTATCCTGAAATGGTGAAACTCGCCGGTGGGACACCCGTCTTCCTGCGAGGCGACCCGGCACGGGATTTCAAACTGACACCCCAGCAACTCGCCGCCGCCATCACTCCGCGCACACGCATGTTTATCATGAATTCTCCCAGCAACCCCGGCGGCCATACGTATCATCGGCAGGAACTCCATGAACTTTCGCACGTTCTGGAAAGGCATCCGCAGATCATCGTCTGCAGCGATGAAATATACGAGCGTCTTGTGTTTAACGGCCAGAAAAGCTTCTCCTGGGCGGCCTTGAACTGGGACTTCTGGAAAAGCCGCACCATCACCTGCAATTGCCTGAGCAAAACCTACGCGATGACCGGCTGGCGAATCGGCTATACCGCCGGCCCGCGGGAACTCATCGCTGCCATGAACAAACTTCAGAGCCAGATGACCAGCAACATCACCAGCTTCTGCATGCCCGCCATCGTCAACGCTCTGAGCGATCCCGCCAATGAAGCGGCCGTTGAAAAAATGCGACGGGCATTTGAAGAACGCGGCGAGCATATGTGGCGGCGGCTCAATGCGATTGAAGGCATCCGGTGTGTCCGGCCGACCGGGGCGTTTTACTGCTTTGCCGACATTAAAGGACTATTAAATCGCCCACTGGGTCCGTCGGCGGCTGTCTGCCGCGATGCGGTTGAATTTGCACGCCGGCTGCTCGCCGATGCACATGTCGCCGTGGTGCCGGGAAATGATTTCGGCTTTGATGACCATGTGCGGCTGAGTTTCGCAACGGGCATGGATCAGATTAACCGCGGGCTTGATCGGATTCAGGAATTTGCGACCGGTGGCGCCGGGCGCTGAGGCCCGGAAATCCCCTCATGCCGCGGCTGCCGGCTCATCAGGGATGCAATCGCATCGCGCGGGCTTTTGCCGGAAAAGAGGACCTCGTAAAGTCCCTGACTGATCGGCATCTCGATCCCCAGTCGCCGGGCCAGATCGACTACGCTCCGGGTGGTGGGCATTCCCTCCACCACACCGCGCGAGCGGGCCAGCGCATCAGGCGCGGAAAAACCCGATCCGATCAACTGGCCGAAACGCCGATTCCGGCCCTCCGGCGCAAAACAGGTGGTGATCAGATCCCCCATGCCCGCCAGCCCGCTGAAGGTTTCCGCCTTCGATCCCATCGCGATTCCCAGGCGTGATATTTCCACCAGTCCCCGCGTCATCAGCGCCGCCTTGGCATTCGTGCCCGCCTGCATACCGTCAAGAATCCCGGCGGCGATGGCGATGATATTTTTAGTGGCGCCCGCCAACTCAACCCCCCGAACATCGGTATTGGAATAGACGCGAAGAGACGACGTGGTGAAAAGGCGATGCATCAGCGCCAGAATATCCTCGTGCACGCTGGCCGCTACGATGGTCGCTGGAAGACCGGCTGCGATTTCATGGGCAATCGCCGGGCCGGATATGCAACCCGTTCGTACCTGCGGCCACCGCTCGGTAATGATTTCCGTCGGGCACAGCAGCGTGTTGTTTTCAATACCTTTGGCAACGCTGATGACCGGCGTGGATGGAGCCGGACTCCCTTTGCAGCGTTGCAACACGGAGCGAATGTGCTGGGTGGGAATGGCACAGATCAGCGCATCGCTGTTGGCGATCAGCTCATCAAGATCGGCGGTAAAGCGAATTTCGGCCGGAAGTTGAATCCCCGGCAGATAGCGGGTATTTTCGCGAATCCGGGCGAGCTCGGCGATTTTTTCGGCATCGCGCCCCCAGAGTTGCACCGGAAAACCGGCGGCGCCGATGATGGTGGCGCAAAGCGTTCCCATCGCTCCGTCGCCGATGATTCCCATGCGTTCCTTTTTCAAAAACAACTCCCCGCTGCTGGTGTTGCCGATACTATCCGGTTCGCCCTACACGACGATGGCGCGGCAGATTGGCCAGAATTTTCGCCCGCGGAATATCAATCTGCAAAAGACCGATGGCATCCCGTTCCACAAGTTGCTCAAGTGCGGTACGCGGAATTTTCGGCAGGCCGGTATCCGCCACGAGTTGATTGATATTAAAGACCGCCTCCACCGCCTCGGTCGCCGACATGAACGGAAAATCGCTGCCGAAGAGCAGTTTATCCATGACGCCCATTTCCCATGCGCGTCGCAGGGCGTCGTAGGCGATCCACGGCCGCCGGAGCAGGGCACCGATGCTGGAGAATACATTTTTATGATTCTGCAGAATGGCCAGCGCCTCATCCACCCATGGATATCCCATCTGTGTGATGACGATATGAAGATCCGGCATGGATCGGGCGACTTCATCAATCAGGCCCGGCCGGGCGTACTGCAATTTGACACTCGGGCACAAGTTGGGCCCGATATCCATGATGATCGGCAGCTTTTGCCGCGCCGCCGCCTCGTACACCTCCATCGCCTGAGTGTCACACGGGTGAATGTCCTGCGCTGCCGGGCAGATCACGATCCCTTTGAGTGAAGGCTCCTTCGCAATCAGGGGTATCTTATCGACCGCATCGGGATCGGTCGGATCAACCCCCGCAAAGCCCACCATTTTTTCTGAATGCTCCGCGCAATAGTCGGCGATCCACCGATTGGGGATTTCCGCCTTGAGATACAGGCTTTTGAACCCCAGCACAAAACAGTAATCGGCCGGCTCGCTGGAGAGCAGATGGCTTGCCCCGCCGGCACGCGGAAGCACACGTACCCGCTCACCGGCCACTTCCACCGGCCGGGCGAGATTGTCAATGGCATCAGGGCCGAGCTGCGTCGGGCTGTGCCAGATGCGTGTGTGAGTGTCAACAATCATAACAACCTCAAAGCTGCACCACGGCGCTCGATATCATGCCATGATCAGCCGCTGATCGCCACCCGCGGATCGGCCATGGCGCAGGCGATATCCGCCAGCAGATTCATCAGGATTAATATCACCGTGTACACCATCGTGATACCCAGCACCAGCGGAATATCTTTATCCAGACACGCATTGACGAATACATCTCCCATGCCCGGCACGGCGAACAATTTCTCCACTACAAATGATCCCGTCAAAACGCCGGCAGCCGCCGGCCCCAAAAACGCCAGCACCGGCAGCGAGGCGTTGGGTGCCGCATGGGCGGAGATGATTCGCATCGGCGAGTTCCCTTTCGCCTTGGCCGTGCGGATGTAATCGGAATGCAGCACATCCATCGTGCTGGTCCGCATCAGCCTTGCCACAATGGCCAGATAAGCCAATGCCAGCGTTGTGGCCGGCAGAATCAACTGTTGCAGCGTTCCCCAACCTCCCGACGGCAGCAGCGAGGTATCCACGGCAAAAATAATCAGTAAAACGGAACCGAGAATAAAGTTTGGAATGCTGATCGCCGCCAGACTGCCGACCGTGATCAGGTGATCCGGCCATCGCCGCCGGAATACGGCCCCCAGAATTCCCGCCGCCGTCCCCAGCCACATCGCGATGAGCAGGGCCAGCGCTCCCAGCGCCATCGACACCGGAAGTGAATTTTTAATAACCGCGGCTACCGACCAGTTGCTGTAGCTGATGGTGGGGCCCATATCCCCATGCAGAATCACTTCCACAGGGTATTGCAGATAAGCCTTCCAGGGGTCGTTGAGCCCGTAGCGGGCCTTGAGGGCCGCAATCACGGCTGGCGGCGGCTGCTTCTGCCCGACGAACGGATCTCCCGGCGTGGCCATGAGCAGCCAGAAGGTGCAGGTATAGACGATCCACAGCACCACAATGGATTGAGCCAGACGTCGAAATATAAATGCCAGCATCGTCAAATCACCTGCGGTGAATATACTTCAGGAGCGTCAAGAGGCGAGTATTCGGTTTGATTCCGCCGATCTTGGCGCGATTATAAACCATCCCATCCGGTACCTGGAACAGTGGAATCGCGGGGAATGCCTGATCCACCAGAAACGCCTCCGCCTGATGCATGAGATGAAATCTTGCCCGCGCACTGGGTTGCTGACTCGCCTTTTGCAGCAGACGATCGTACATCGGAGATGAGTAATGCGACATATTATTCGGGTTGCCGGTAAGAAATAAATCGAGCCATGTGCTTGGATCGGGATAATCGCCGTACCACCCGTCACCGGCAACATCAAAGCGTCCATGCAGGCATTCTTCGTGAAAGATCTTCCCCTCCTCCGAAATGATGTGGATTCTCACCCCCAGATTTTTTTGCCACATGGCGCCTATCGCCTCCGCCAGCGGCATCATCAGGGGATAACCCGCCACCACCAGATAGCGCAGAGGTTTCATGCCCCGTCCCCCGGGATAACCCGCCTGAGCAAGCAGACGCCGTGCTTCAGCCACATTAAATCCCACGCCCTTCGGACTCCGATATCCCGGAATGGTGTTCGGCGGAATCAGCACGTGTACGGGAATGGTCGGCATTCGCACCACATGACGCACCAGCGCCCGGCGATCAATCGCCATATCCAAAGCTTCCCGTATCAGGCGGTTTTTTAATACTCCTTTCTGGCAGTTCAAATCCAGAAACATCGTTCCGAAGACCGGTGTAACGTGTACATCATGTCGCAGTCCGGCCTGTTCCTGTTTCACCAGCGCCGGGCCGAGCGAATTGGGGACAAATCCCACGACATCGATCACCCCGCTCTGATACGCCAGAAATGCCGCCGTCGAATCCTGGTAATTGACTATTTTCAGCAGAGGGCAGTGAACCTGCGACCGCTGATCGTAGTAGGGGTTCGGGGTAAGTTCCAGAAACTGATGAAATCTCCAATCGGTCAGTCGATAGGCACCGTTCGTGACCAGATGGGGCGGACGTGTCCAGATCGGGTTGTATCCGGTCTGCCCGTCTTCGTTCTCACGGAAATGTTGCATCACCCGGTAATCGAGCGGGAAAAATGGCGGAAATGCCATCAGATCAAGAAAATACGGGCATGGATGCGTCAGTGTCACCACCAGCGTGCGGCGATTCGGGGCCTTGATCCCCACCGTCGAAAATGGCAGATGATGGTGCGGATGGGCCGCGATTGAATTGAAATATTTTTGCGCACCCGCAATATGAAAGTACAGAAAGACATAGCCTGAACCCGTATGGGGATGAAGAACCCGCTTCCACTCGAATAGAAAATCGCGGCTCGTGACGGGTTGTCCGTTGCTCCAGCGCGCATTGGGCTTGAGATAAAATCGGTATACCAGACCGTTTTTGG
>DAHWIP010000089.1:0-7058 GCA_027344975.1 Phycisphaerae bacterium | reverse complement strand
AGATCAACCCTTTACTGGGATATTCTCAGTCTCTGGCGTGGAATTAAAGCCGGTATCGGTATGGCCATACGAGAGGATATCAACATCCAAGGTATCGGCGTTGATACGTGGGGTGTTGATTTCGGTCTGTTGGACCACGACGGCAACCTGATCGGCAACCCGGTGCACTATCGTGATGAGCGGACCAACGGTATGCCGGAATTTTTCTTCAGCCGAATGCCGCGCTCGCATCTTTACAGCATTGCCGGCATCCAAACCATGAATCTCAATACGCTTTTTCAGCTTACATGGATGGCGGAACATCGCGGCAGGTTTTTGGATCAGGCCAAATTCCTGCTCTACATACCGGATTTATTGAATTACTGGCTCTGCGGACATATCGGAAATGAATATACCATTGCCAGCACCTCGCAGATGCTTGATGCACGAACCCGCCAATATGCCGCCGAAATATTGAGCGCCATTCCGCTGCGCAGCACACTACTGCCAGCGATCACAACACCCGGGAGTGTTCTCGGCCCGATGCTGCCCGATGCAATCGATATTCCAATCGCGGCGGAGGTTCCCGTCATCGCCGTGGGCAGCCACGACACCGCGAGCGCCGTGATTGGCGTACCCAGTGAGGGGGATGACTGGCTGTTTATCTCCAGCGGAACCTGGAGCCTGCTGGGAGCGGAAATTGACCAACCTGTTCTGACATCCCAGGCGGCACGATTTAATCTGACCAATGAGGGTGGAGTCGGAGGCAGGATACGACTCATTAAAAATATACCCGGTATGTGGCTTCTGCAGGAATGCCGACGCGCCTGGGCGGCAGACGGTCACGACTACGATTACGCATCGCTGGTGCGCATGGCCACAGATGCCCCGGCGCATCAGGCCGTCATCGATCCGGATCATCCGCCATTTTCACAACCGGGTGAGATGCCGCGAAAAATTGCCGATTACTGCCGGCAAACCGGACAGGCTGTCCCGGATTCACCGGGATCGATTACCCGCGTCATTCTCGAATCGCTTGCCGCCGCATATGCCCGGGTTGCGGGAATGATTGCGGAAGTCACCGGGAGAAAGTTTTCGCGAATCCATATTGTCGGCGGAGGATCGCAAAATGATCTGCTCAATGCTTTTACCGCCGATGCCACCGGGATGACCGTCTTTGCAGGACCCGTCGAAGCGACGGCTATCGGCAATGTGATTACCCAGGCGATAGCCGTGGGACAGTTATCGTCCATCGCCGAGGGGCGACGATTGGTGGCCCGAACCGGGAATATCCGAGAATTTATCCCGCGAGAAACCGAAACCTGGAGGAGGAAGGCAGATAAATACCGACACCTCTTTGCCGATCAGGCGAACGAGTGATCGGTTTTGCCGCCTCTGCTCCGCTTTGCCGCCGCTCGGCGCTCATAGCCACTTGCGCGATGCGCCGCAACGGGATCGATCGGCAGCCGGTGCGATTTTCTCCACTCAGCGAGCATGGGTCGAGTATCGGTGAAGAACGCCGCCCGGAGAATATTTTCGCTGGTGACCAGATCCTCTTTCGCCTGTGCGGACGCAAGGGCTTTGCGGTCTACCAGACAAGCCTTGAGATATAACTGCTGCGCCGTATCGACCGTCTGGATCATCGCTTCGATTTTTGGCTTCAGGTTATGGCTTTGATCAACCATATACGCCAGCGCCGGCGTCCTTCCGGTGCGAAAACGATAATTCTCTATTTCGTGGAAAATTCGAAATACCTGGTAGGGATCGATCGAGCCCAAGGTTAAATCATCATCGGCGTATTTACGGTCATTGAAATGAAAACCGCCGAGCATGTTCTCGTCCAGGAGCCAGGCGACAATCTGTTCAATGTTGGTGGCCTGATAGTGATGTCCGGTATCCACGAGCACCTTAGCCCGCGATCCTGCCGCACGCGCAAAAAGCATGGCCATACCCCAATCGGCAATGTCGGTGGCGTAAAATGCGGGCTCAAAGGGCTTATATTCCACCAGCATGGTCATGTTTTCAGCCATGGTATCGTGAACGGATTTCAAGGCGTCGGCCATGAGATGCTTTCGCTCAATCAAGTCGGCTTGTCCGGGATAGTTGATGCCGTCAGCAAACCAAAGCGAGATATATTCGCTACCCACCTGCCGAGCGATTTCAATCGAGTCACGTATGTGTGCAAAAGCTTGTTCACGAATATGAGGATCACGGTTGGTCAGTGATCCCCATTTGTACTGTTGCGATTCGAATACATTGGGGTTTATCGCCCCAATCGCCACCCCATATTTTTTGGCCGCCTTGACGACGGAGGCAATACTTTTTCCGCTGGGGAAATCCCAAAGCGTATGGACTGCAACTGTCGGACAGGCACCGGTGAGCCGATGAACTTGCCCTGCATCGGCGAGCTTTTCCTCGCTACTGCGGGCAGCCGCCGGCTGCAGAAACTTACCGAAGCGTGTTCCTGTATCGGCAAAGCCCCAGGAGGGCAGTTCAATTTTGAAATCATCGAGTTGCTTGAGTACATGATCATATTTCGCCACGAAATCTACTCCTTAGCCGATGCCTTATAAGAACGCGCCGGTGCACAAACGCCGACGACAGAACACCTAGAAGAGTAAAAGTAAACAGCATTGTTCGTCAAGTGAGATCGACGGCGGGAGTTGCTCGAAAAAACGCGGCCTCCGAATGGATCATTTTACTAACGACTCACCGAGAGTAAACTATGCATCGAAATGAGTGCGATTGTAACTTGCACCGCGAGTGAAGATATGAATTTCAGGAGCTTAAGTTGTCAACGGTCTTGGATATCCGAAAAGAAATGTGTGACATTGGTCATCGAGTCTGGCTTCGGGGGTATTGTGCCGGCAACGAAGGAAACCACAGTGTGCGAATTTCTGAAGATCGTGTCCTATGTACACCGACCGGTGTATCGAAAGGATTCCTGACGCCCGATCAAATCACCATTGTGGATATGGATGGGCAGCAAATTGACAAAAAAAATAAAATGAAGCGTACCAGTGAAGTTTTGCTGCATTTGCAGATTTACAAGGCGAGGCCGAATGTACGCTCCGTCATCCACTCACATCCGCCGCATGCTACCGCCTTTGCCATGGCCAATATTCCCATTCCTGAGGGAATCCACCCCGAGGCAGAGGTATTCCTCGGTAAGGTCCCGACGGCCCCGTATACGACCCCCAGCTACAAAGAACTTGGCGAATCGGTCATTGCCGTCATGAATGAAGACACCAACACGGTCATGATGGGGAATCATGGGGCGGTCTGCTTTGACTCATCGTTAACAGGTGCGTACTACAAACTTGAAATATTGGATGCCTACTGCCGTATTCTGCTGCTGACTCTGAGCCTCGGCCGCGTGAACCAGCTTACCCCCCGCGAAATGCATGATCTTCTGGAGGTCAAGGCGAAATTCGGTATGCCGGATTCCAGAATTAAAACAGCTCTGAAAGGTGGAATTGGAAAAGATAATCGGGGTTATCTGCAGGCATTTCCGAAGCGGAATACGAAGTAACGGAAATTATGCGGTCAGAGAATTTTGATTTAGATTTTGCCTAATCGGCTGCGGCCTGCGTTGGCACCTTGAGCGTCTCAACCAGCTTGGAAAAGTTTTTCTGCATGTTGGCCAGCGAAAACAGGTGCGCGTAGATCAGCATCAGATAGCCGCGACGACCGAGGGAAATAAGCTGCATGTCGGAAAGTTTACCCAGTCTGGACTCATCGACAACATAAAAGTCCCGAAGCGTAAAAACCGGTTTTCCCGCCTGAGCAATCTGAAATTGCCGCGATACCAGCAAGTCCAGGTTTTTTAATTCCTGCATGAACTCGCGCGTCCGCTGCGCCTGTTCATGAAATTCACGAAGAAACTTCATGGCGTTTTTCAGAAATTCAGATGGCTGGTCGTTATCGACAAATATGGGTTGCCCGCGTTCTACGGAGAATCCTTTGTAGGCGACATCGATCATTACAGTAAGTTCCTTACTGCCCGGCTGCTCTGCAAGAACAAACGGATAGCGGCGCACAAATGCGGGGATATAGCTCGCCAGCCACGCACCTTTGCCATCCACGAATATGTTTTCATTACTTTTAAGACCGACGATGACTATCGGCGAAGCTACTTTATCCGGCTGCCCGGCAAAGACAATGGGAAAATCCAGTGCGGCGCGTGGAAATTCCGCCACCGCCAGAGGAATACTGTTCGTGCCGGCTGCGAAGGAAAAATCGGGGTCTTCCGCTGTGAGCTTCAGACCGCGATGCCGCGCCGCATTGAGTGGTTCCGGTTTTTGATAGAACAGCAATTGATTCATATTTATCCTCCTTACCGCTCACGCAAGATATTGTCACCTCGCCAGCTTAGCCGAAGATTCAGAACATCGCCTGCCTGAAATACATCTTGTCGGCAATTCCGACATATAACTGATACCGACACTTCATAGTATATCAGTCCAACTAAAAGGCGCCACCATCGTCGCCATCACTGTCATCGGATGAATCGTCAGGTCCGTCGTCCTCGGCGCTATTGGTGTCGGTCGAATCATCAAAGGCCCCGCCAGCGGCATCATCCCCACTGCCTCCAGTCCAGTCCGATACAGGATCAGGCGTTGATGCGCCGGAGACTTCTGCGCCCGTGGCCGCTCCGGTGGGTTGATCCGGTGGCGAGGCTGCCGGTGATTGACCTTCAATGGAGTTGTAGAGCATATTTCCGGCAACGGCCCCGACGACGCCCCCGGCCATGCCGCTGACAAAGGTGCCCATGGCACTGCTTCCTCCCGCCGGCGGCCCGGCAGCCGCCGGAGTTGTATTGGGGGTAAGACCCCATGTTTGCGAATCGATTCCACCCCCGGTACCGCTCATTGGAAAGCCTTCCGTGGGTCGGGATCTTCGCGTCAGAAGCCAGAAAGCGATAAATATGGCCGCCAGCACTATCACAAGGATTAAAACCCGGTGCGAACTGACGGATTGACCGTGCGTCCGCTTAGCAGTGGCGGCGGTGTGCTGCTCCATGGTGGAACTGATAAATTGAAGTCCGGTAAGCAAACCGCTCTGGAACTGCCCCGAACGAAACAAAGCCAGCATTAACCGACTGGCGCGGGCTTGTTTACTGGGGGAGAGCACGCTATTGAGGGCGCTTCTGCCGCCGCGTATGATCAGGTATCCCGGCTTCCTGCAGATAATGATCACCACGCCGTTGACATGATCGGATCGTCCGATTTTTCCGGCCCATTGGTAAAACAGGTGGTGCAGGGATGCTTGAGGAAACTCCTGGCTGATGTCTGCGGGGATACCGGCAAATGTCTGGACCCAAATTGTTCTGCCGGTCTTGGCATGCAGCCGGGCACTCCTCTGATTGGCACGCACCACCGTGCTGCAGGAAAACATGTGTGCCGTGTCGATGATCTGTGCTGACGCCTTCGCACTCAAACTCAGCGGCAAAACAAAGCCAACCAGAAGGCTTAATGCGGTAAGTAGCGGACCAAACGGGCGCCCACGTGGATCCACATGGTGTCCAACCCACTTTGGTATTTTATCATCAGACATAGTATCCCCTTGAAACAATATACCCTCCACCCAAAGGGCGCTTATGAAATCCCAATCATCAGCGCCTCACGCCGATCGTTTTACCGTCGCGGCCTTACCGGTCCATCATGATGGAGGGAGTTTGGCCAGCGGATCATATCGCTGCGCAATCGGCATGCGGCGACCGAACCCAAAAGCGCGCGAGGTAACCTTGAGCCCCGGCGGCATCTGCTTGCGTTTGTATTCGTTCACGTCCACCAGACGCACCGTTTTTTCCACAATCCCCTTGTCGAACCCCTGAGCCGTGATGTCCCAGATCGATTGTTCTTCCTCGACATATTTTCGCAGAATCGCATCGAGTTGATCGTACGGCGGAAGCGAATCCTGATCCGTTTGATTCGGACGCAACTCGGCACTCGGAGGCTTGGTAAAAGTATTTTCGGGTATTGGGGGCCGGGCGCCCGCCTTGATGGCGTGTCCATTGATCCAGCGGCCCAGTTCATAGACCATCGTCTTGGGCACATCACTGATCACGGCCAGTCCCCCGCACATGTCGCCATAGAGCGTGCAATACCCGGTGGCAAGCTCACTTTTATTACCGGTAGTCAGAAGGAGATGACCAAATTTATTGGAAAGAGCCATGAGGATATTGCCCCGAAGCCGGGCCTGCATATTTTCTTCTGCCAGTCCCGGAGCCGTATCTCTGAAAAGCGGCTTTAATGTCTCCTCCAATCCGCGATGAGCCGGCTCGATCGGAAGCGATTCATAACGTATCTTCAGGGCGCCAGCCAGCAGTCCAGCATCACCACGACTGTGCTCGCTGCTGTATCGCGACGGCATCGACACGCCCAGCACCTGATCGGGGCCCAGCGCGGCCGCAGCCAGGCACGCCACCACAGCCGAATCAATGCCGCCGGAAAGGCCCAGCACCGCTGACTTAAACCCGCACTTGAAGGCGTAGTCTCGGATGCCCAGAACGAGTGCGTGGTAAAGCGTCTCCATTTCAGGGGGCTCTTCAGCCAGTACCACCGAGGCGGGCTGCGGCGCTACCCCGGATGTCGGCAGATCGAATACGACCAGATCCGGGACAAATGCAGCTGCACATGCCAATATATTTCCATCCGCATCCATCGCCACCGAATTACCATCGAAAATCAATTCGTCATTGGCACCTACCTGATTCACATACACAATCGGTAATTTCCAACGGCGGGCCTGATGGGCAATGAGTTTTCGACGAAGCACATTCTTCCCGAGTACAAAAGGGGATGCACTGATGTTCACAAGTACCTGCGCCCCGGCGCGAGCCATTTCCCGAATGGGATCAAAATGATAGATCGGACGCGGAAAAATCGCCTCATCGTTCCATAAGTCCTCGCAGATGGAAAGACCGATGACCTGCTGGTCGATCCGGATGGTCTCCACTCTCGGCCCCGGCTCGAAATAGCGGGTTTCATCAAAAACATCGTATGTCGGCAGCAGACTTTTATAGGCGCGCGACAAAATCTCTCCGTCCCGCACTGTTGCAGCTGCATTAAAAAGAC
>DAHWIP010000088.1:0-7071 GCA_027344975.1 Phycisphaerae bacterium | reverse complement strand
CGCCGACTTTTTTTAGTTGCGCATTCATACGCCGATACAGGTTATGCGTCGGGAGAAAAACGCTTCCGGACGGCAGCTCGCCTCCATCTGCCAGCGCCGGATCGAGCAGCAGGCTCATCACCACTCTGCATGGCTGGCGGGCTAATTCTGCAATTAGTTCGATTTCGCCGGTCCCCATGGAACTCAGCGCATCAACGTAAATGGAAATGCCCGTAAGCTTTTGACGATGCTCCGGCAGCAGGCTCCGCACCCATTGTGGCAGTTTTTCCGGATCAAACCGCACGGATGAAAGCACGCCGTTCCACGCTTCAATCAATAAGGCGAGATCCTGCAACTTGGCAGCAAGATGATCCTGCCCGAGAGAGGCGATTGCGTCTGCCGCTCTGCGCAGATCAACCGCCGTCTGCCCTTCCCGCACCAGCTGTTGCAAGGTGGCGTCCAGCGTGCGGAGAAAACCGGGCATCTTCAGGCTGGACTTGAAATAAGCGAGTCTATCGTGAACCCCCTCCACCGCCCGACCAAGCGCCAGCAACCGCCGCGCCGGCGAAAGCACCTGCGGCACCGCCTGCCCCATTTGTGCCAGAAGTCGTTGACAAAAACGCACGGGACCGAGCACTTCCACGCGGGCCGTGGATGACAATCGATCCATCAACCGCCGCTGGGTGATGAAGGTCGCCTGTGTCGGCACCAGCCAGAGGATCGGCGGTCCCAGCGGTCGAGCTTCCGACTCGGCGGCAAGCTGAGCCAAAATCTGCTCAGTCTTGCCAGTTCCGGCGCGTCCAAGTATGAATTGCACAGACATACGGTTCGTCCTAAAAGCTGCCAGAGTGTACGGCGCAGATTGGACGGATGGCAAACAGGGTGAACCAAGCAGTGACAGAATCTGACACACCTGCTGCGAATGACCCGTTTAAGGCACCGGGCGGCAACCCACCGAGCGGCAATCCAAGCCATCGGCTTACCGTCGCACTGGAGACCAGCAGCCGCGTCGGCTCGATTGCTATCGGCAGAGGCGACGAATGTCTTCTGGAACACACTTTTTCCGGCCCGATGCAGCATGCTACGGAATTGGTACCTGCTTTGCAGCAACTGACGCAGACGCTCGGACGCAAGGCGGCAGACATCGGCGAAATCATCGTCTCGATTGGCCCCGGATCGTTTACAGGCGTGCGCATCAGCGTGATGGTGGCGCGAACATTATCACAGGTGTTGGGATGCAAACTCATCGCCGTTCCGACGACCGAAGTCCTGACTCTCAACGCCCCGGTAAGTTCCACGCCCAATATCGGCGTCGTGCTCGATGCGCGCCGCGGAATGATTTTTGGCGCCTGTTATCGAGTGAACCACGCCCTGTCCGCCCCCTGGCCGGAAATACAAGTCGTCATGGAGCCGACGCTCGGCAAGCCGGAGACGCTGCCAGCAAGCTGGCCGCAGCCGATCCACTTGCTCGGCGAGGGAATTCAATACCACCGTGCGGCACTGTCTACTGCCGGTTTTGATGATCGTCTCCTGCCCGCCGAAACTGCCGTGCCGCGTGCATCGGCCCTTTATCAGCTTGGGCGACGCCGGGCGGCCCGGGGGCAATTCGTGCCGCGCGAGGCGATGCTGCCACTGTACCTCCGCAAGCCCGAAGCGGAGGAACTGTGGGAAAAGCGCCAAGCTGAGTCCTCTGGCGCGAAGGAATAGCGAGAGACCGGAAAGTAAAGCAACACCCGATCGTGCCGGGCATGGCAGAAATTCCTGTTTGCCATAGGAGAATTAACGTGTGTATTTTATTATTACTTGTTTCAGATTTATAGCTTGCGCGCGTGGAGTAAATATCGACTGTAAACCAGTCGATTATTTCTACACGCACCACTTTACAAGAATGTCTTCTACCTCTACGATCAATCGGGAGGGTGCTATCTCAGGATAAATGGAAGGTTTGGAGAATTAGAAAGAAGTTATCGACGATGAGAAGATTACCTATGATGGTTGGAATCGTCCTTTTAGGAATGGCAGTCTGTGCTCAAGCGGGAACGCATGGATGGTTTGCACCGAAACGGAAACCGGGAACAAAGGTTATCCCAGTCTGGCCGCATCTGAAGGTGCCCATGGCCGAGCGGGCACGAAAATTTCACCGGTGGCCAACGTTGACCGAATA
Source organism: Phycisphaerae bacterium (assembly GCA_027344975.1). Taxonomy (GTDB): domain Bacteria; phylum Planctomycetota; class Phycisphaerae; order WQYP01; family WQYP01; genus JAJZGD01. The sequence goes on along the minus strand of DAHWIP010000088.1, from coordinate 4,928 downwards.
TCTTGTAAAACCTGATGTAGCAAACGGATGTGCCGTCGTCGTATGTCCGGGCGGGGGTTATAGCTACGAAGCGGTTCATCATGAGGGGTACGCGATTGCGCAGTGGCTCAATAAACTCGGCGCGTCTGCGTTCGTGCTGAACTACCGTCTGCCGGATGGAAAGCTACCGCCGAGTGGTGTGCCGTGGCCACTGCAGGACGTGCGAAGAGCGGTCCAGATCGTACCGACCCACGCCCCTGCATGGCATATTAATCCGCACGATGTGGGCGTGGCGGGATTTTCGGCGGGAGGCCATGTTGCCGCGATGGCCGGTACGCTGTTTCTTCCCGGCAATCCGGATGCTCCCAATCGGCTGAATCGGTTCAGTACGCGACCGGATTTTTTAATTCTCGGCTATCCCGTCATATCCATGATCCCCGGCATTACGCACCCGGGATCGCACAATGCCCTGCTGGGCACTCATTGCCCGCTGGATGTGGAGAAGTATTTTTCCGCCAATTTGATGGTGACAAAACTCACGCCGCCGACGTTCATCTGCGTGGCAAAGAATGATCAAATGGTGCCGCTGCAGAACAGCATAAGCTTTTACCAAGCATTAAAGAGGGAACACATCCCAGCTGCATTGCACATTTATGCAACAGGTAGACATGGGTTCGGGTTGGGCGTAGCGGGGACGGCCTCAACCCGTTGGCCGGCGGCCTGTGCAAAATGGCTGCGCCAACAGGGATTCATAAAGGGATGATATACCCGGCCGGACGACGGCGACTGCGCATTTTTTTGAGCAGTGATAGATTTTTTTAGCGGCGGCCTGCCGAAGTTTGAGGCCGCTTTTTTTCGCCCGTCAGGAAACCTGTTAAAGGCCCGGATGGAGATTTGCGCTGCCGCGATGGACAGCCGAATTTGACTTCGCCCTCTATTTGGCTATAATGCCAAATAGTATGAGACAGAAGATAAACAATCCGATTAATTTTGAAAGACGGGCGCGAATCATCAAGGCCATGGCGCATCCGAGCCGGCTGGCGATGCTCCATGCACTGGCGGACGGCGAGAAGTGCGTCTGCGACCTGCGGGAGATTGTCGGAGCGGATGTTTCGACGGTATCGAAGCATCTGCTGGTTATGAAGCGGGCCGGGCTGGTGGCAGACCGTAAGGATGGATTGTGGGTGCACTACCGATTACGTGTGCCGTGTATTTTGGATTTTATGACTTGCGTGGAAGCGGTGCTTGATGAAAGCCGGGAGAAAGCGTGCTGCAACATCGGGTAAAGCATTTTTTTTGCCTAATACTTGGCATTTTTGCCAAATAGTACAGGCTTGGGTGGGGAATCTTTGATAAGGAGATGAAGATGTCGAAAGTAGTGGAAATTTTTGATCCGCCGATGTGCTGTTCGACCGGCGTATGTGGGGTGGATATCGATCCGAAATTGATCCGATTCGCGGCAGATTTGGATTGGCTGAAAAGACAACATGTGGAAGTGTGGCGATACAACCTCGCCCATGAGCCGACGCGCTTTGCGCAACGCGCAGTCATCAGAGATTTACTGATCAGATCCAGCCCAAGGGCGTTACCGGCCATTTTGGTAGATGGAGTGCTGGCGAGTCAGGGACGCTATCCTGATCGAGCGGAACTTGCGGCGATGGCGGGAATAAAGATCGAAGACGGCAGCGAGACTGCGATGATTTAAGTGGCCTGTCTGCGGGCGCCCGGTGCACCGAAGCGATGGGCGTGGAGGCCCGGCGTCATGGGTGATTTTTTTAGAAAGGGTATGCAACATGGAAAGCAAACAGGTACCAACCATCGAACAAATATTCGCAGGCATGCGCAAACACATGGGCGCGATCCCGACGGCGGTGGAGGCACTTGCGCGTGTGGACCCTCAACTGGTTTATGAGCACATGCGTTCGCGGGCCTATGCCATGCCGGACCAGACACCTGCTCTGGATGAGGAGACCCGCACGCTGATCTAAATGGCGGCTGCGCTGGCGGGATCAAGCCCGGCATGCGTGCGGGCCATGGCCGACAAGGCACGCGTGCAGGGTATCGCGCCGAGCAAGATCATGGAGACCATCAAGATTGTGCGCTTTGCGATGGCCACGCGAATTAGCGGCGATGCAGAACCAATTTTTGCCGCTCTGGAAAAATCGTCAACCTGAGCGGTCCGATGGACGGGGTTTTCTGGAGAGGTGGAAGAAAAGGCCCGCGGATTGGCGTGAACCGACGTTTGAAAGGGTTGCATCATGGTGACGACATGGCTTCCTGAACCAACCCGCTATCTGTTTTTTACCGGCAAAGGGGGCGTCGGCAAGACATCGCTGGCCTGCGCCACCGCCGTTGCACTGGCAGATCGGGGCCAGCGGGTTTTGCTGATCAGCACAGATCCCGCGTCGAATGTTCAGCATGTGTTTCAAACGGACGTCGGCGAAAACGCGCCGACGAAGATTGACGCCGTGCCGCGGCTTTCGGCGATTAATATACGCCCACAGGCCGCAGCGGAGGCGTACCGGCAACGGGCGGTGGCTCCGATGCGCGGTATGCTGCCGGAGGAAGCTATTAAAAGCATGATCGAGGAACTTTCCGGATCGTGCACGACTGAAATTGCGGCCTTTGATCAATTTACGACGCTGCTGACGGATCCGGCGACCGCGACAAACTTTGACCATATTATTTTTGATACCGCGCCCACCGGCCATACACTGCGATTGTTGAGTCTGCCTTCCGCATGGACGGAATTCTTTGATGGTAATAAACATGGGGCCTCATGCATGGGGCCGGTATCAGCCCTGCAGTCGCAGCGGAAGCAGTATTCCGAGGCGGTTGCGGCCCTGCATGACGCGGTGCATACAACGCTGGTTCTCGTAAGCCGACCGGATCGGCTGGCACTGGCGGAAGCCAGCCGAACCAGCGTGGAACTTGCCACACTGGGTATGACGAATCAGAGATTGATTATTAATGGCGTGTTTCAGGCCACAAATAAAACCGATGCACTGGCGGCCGCGATGGAACGGCGCGGCGAATCCGCCATGGCCGAGATGCCGGAGCCGCTGCGGAGATTGCCGCAATCGCGGGTCGAACTGCAATCATTCAACGCGGTGGGCGTGGCGGCACTGCGGGCATTGGCGGGCACCGGCCCGGCCATGCCGACGGTTTTGCGGAAACCTTTAGGTTGGCCACCGCTCCCCCATCTGGTGGATCTGGTGGATGACATTGAACGCGCGGGCCATGGAGCGGTGCTGGTATTGGGTAAAGGGGGCGTGGGCAAAACCACCATCGCCGCCGCTATAGCGGTGGAACTGGCTGATCGGGGGCATGAGGTGCATTTGACGACGACCGATCCGGCGGCCCACATCGCACAAACGGTGCGGGATTCTGACGGCCGCCTGACGCTGAGCCGTATTGATCCAGAACGGGAAACAGAGCGGTATCGCGAGTTGGTGATGGCACTGAGAGGTAAGGAGCTTGATGAAGAGGGACGGGCCCTGCTGGAAGAAGACCTGCGTTCGCCTTGCACAGAGGAGGTGGCGGTGTTTCACGCGTTTTCGCAACGCCTTGATGAAGCGGCCGGCAAATTTGTGGTTGTCGACACCGCCCCGACGGGCCATTCGCTGCTGCTGCTCGATGCCACTGGTTCTTATCACCGGGATGTGATGCGGAATTTGGCCGATAAGGCGAAACTGCGGGTGAGTACGGCACTGATGAGATTACAGAATCCGGAATACACCCGCACCTTGCTCGTGTCTTTGCCGGAAACGACGCCCATTCTTGAAGCCGGTGAATTGCAGGAAGACTTGAAGCGGGCAGGCATTGAACCCTTTGCGTGGATTATTAACAGCAGTCTGCTGGCTGCGGGGTCTGAAGATGCGTTGCTGGCCGCACGTGCTGAGGCGGAACGTGAAAAGTTGGCCATGGTCGAAAGCCGCGCGAAACGCATGGCGGTTATTCCGTGGCTTTCTGAGGAGCCGGTCGGCCTCGCCGGGCTGCGGCAGCTCTTTGCAAACGGGCCGGTTTCCATTTGATTTAACCGTCGCGGAGCTACTTTGCGGCTGATAGCGTGCGCGACGCCAGCTATATAAAATAATGCCTGACTGGTTGGGCAAAAAATAAGCTGCTGCAGGGAGGCCAAGGTTTACCGGTTGCGCAAGCGGGCGACATGTAAGTTTTGGCATTCCATTGAAAGGTTATGATTATGAAGCGAAAAGTGATTCGGCTTCTGGTAGTGATCTTATTGATTGGCGCGGCGAGTTATGGCATTTACCGCTGGAAGCAGAGCCAGAAGCATGGCCCACTGACAAGTGTCATACTCTACGGAAATATGGATGAACGGGATGTGCAACTGGCGTTCAAAGAATCGGGCCGCATCACACGGGAACTGGTGCACGAGGGGGCAACGGTCAGAAAAGGAGAACTGGTCGCCACACTGGATACCGACTGGCTGATTCATCAGGTGGCCGAGGCACAAGCGGTTCTGGCGGCGCAAAAACAGGTGTGGTTGCGATTGAAGCGTGGCAGCCGTCCGCAGGAAATTGCGATGGATCGGGCGCTCTATGCTGCTGCGGCGGCGAAGGCCGCCAACGAGCTGGTCAATATGAAGCGTTATGAAAAATTACTTGCCACGGGCGATATCACACAAATTCAATATGACAATGAAAAGGCGTTGTGGAAGGTGGATAATCAGCAAGCCAATGCGGCAAAGGAAACGCTGCGGTTGGCGGTGTTGGGCCCGCGTGTGGAAGATATTGCTGAGGCCGAAGCAAAGCTGCGGGCGGACAAAGCGCAGTTGGCCCTGTTGGAACAATATCTTGCGGATACCGATCTGAAAAGTCCGGTTGATGGCGTTGTGCGAACGCGGATTCTTGAACCCGGCGACATGGCTAATCCGCAAACGCCGGTCTATACCATCGCCATCATGAATCCCAAATGGGTACGTGCGT
>DAHWIP010000087.1:0-7103 GCA_027344975.1 Phycisphaerae bacterium | reverse complement strand
AACACCTGCCGCAATAATGGAATATCCTTGTTGAGCAACTGCTCCTGCAGGCTGATGGTGTGGGTTGAAATGATGACACGCTTGCGCGCACTGAGCACCTGCGCAATGGCCGGGATCAGATAGGCAAAGGATTTTCCCGTGCCGGTGCCCGCCTCGACGATCAGATGATGCGGTGTCTGAAAGGCCTTTTCCACCGCCCGGGCCATTTCAAGCTGCTCGGGACGCACGCGAAACTGCTTCATCTTTCGTGCGATGGGTCCGTCGGCCGCGAGCATGTCAACACAACTCTGCATGATCGATTTAGAATATCCCGGCCGGGGCGGTTTGTCCCGCCAAGCGCCGGGGTGATGCGGCTTTCGCCTTCCGGTGGCGCCAGTGCGGTTATAATCCCGGTCAGTGGTGCGGAGGCCTACACCTTGCAGACGGTTGTCAAAAGTGAACTCGGTCATTACCCCGTGCGTCGCGGCAAGGTGCGCGATGTCTACGATTTTGGCGACCGGCTCGTCATCATCGCCACCGACCGCATCAGTGCGTTTGATGTCATTCTTCCTACCCCGATCCCGCAAAAAGGGGTTCTGCTCACCGCCATGAGCAATTACTGGTTCCGTTTCTTTGACGGGCGTATCGGCCACCATCTCATCAGTACGGATGTACCGGCGGCGATGCCGGAATTAAACCCCTATCGTGAACAGCTTCAGGGGCGGTCGGTGCTGGTAAGGAAAACGCAGGTGATCCCCATTGAATGTGTGGTGCGCGGATATCTGGCGGGCAGCGGCTGGGGGCAGTACCGCAAAACGCAGTCCGTCTGCGGAGTTTCGCTGCCGCCGGGGCTGCGACAATGCGATCAGCTACCTGAGCCCATTTTCACTCCGACCACCAAAGCAACCCAGGGGCACGATGAACCGGTCGATTTTGAGACGGCATGCCAGCAGGTGGGACGCGAGACGATGGAATTTGTGCGCGATCGATCGATTGAACTTTATGTGGAGGCGGCGCAGGCCGCCCGCCGGCGCGGCATCATCATCGCCGATACCAAATTTGAATGGGGCATCCCCGAACAGGGGGCGGCACCGATTCTGATTGATGAAGTGCTTACGCCCGACAGCTCTCGTTTCTGGCCCGCCGATGAATACGCCCCCGGCCGGGATCAGCCCAGTTTTGACAAACAATATGTACGGAATTATCTCTCCGGGCTTGCCTGGGATAAAACGCCCCCCGGGCCCGAGCTGCCGCCCGATGTGGTGCAGCGGACGCACGACCGATATCTGGAAGCCTTTACCCGCCTCACCAGCCATCCGAGCTGATTTTGATGCGATGCAGGCCGGGAAACGATCAGGCGCCGTCGATGACGGTAATTTATTTCATTTCCAATATTTCCTGCGCCAAGACCCCGTAATCGGCGCTGCCGGCGGAATTGGGGGCGTAGGTGAAGATGCTCTGCGAAAAACTCGGCGCCTCCGCCAGTTTGATATTGCGCCGGATGCGCGTCTGAAGCACCGTTGCGTCCGCCCACGGCTTGTCGGAACCGCGTGCGGCTTCAATAAATTTCTCCACTTCCTCCGTCACCTCGCCGGTAAGCCGCGGCGCCGCTTCATATTGGCAGAACAGCACCGCCGAAATTTTCAACTCCCGGTTCAGCCGGTCCCGCACCAGCGAGCAGGTTTCCAGCAGCCGCGCCATTCCCTGCAGCGCCAGAAAGTGCGCCTGAAGAGGAATAATCACCTCCGTGGCCAGACAAAGACTGTTGAGTGTGAGCAGGCCGAGGCTTGGCGGGCAGTCGATGATAATAAAATCGGCGGGTACCGGCTCCTGTTTCCACGCGTCGGCCAGCCGGTGTTCGCGCCGGGGCATGTCCACCAGTTCCACTTCCGCACCCGCCAGATCGCTGCTGGCGGGCACCACAGAGAGATATTCCCCCACCGGATGGAGTGCCTGCTTGATCGAAACACCCTGAGTTAGCACCTGATAACTGGAATGATGAATGCCCGTCGGCTCCAGCCCGAGATGAAACGATAAATTCCCCTGCGGGTCCATATCAATCAGAATCACGCGCTTCTTTTCATCCGCCAGCGCAGCACCCAGATTTACCGCCGTCGTGGTTTTGCCCACGCCCCCCTTTTGATTAAAAAGTGCAATTCTTCTCATGGGCTGGAAGTCTATACCGGAACGGGAATTTTCCATAGTCCCGCGGCCCGCGCCCAGCCGCAGTGGGCCTTGGCGCGGAGGGGGCGGTATGGCGGCGGCTGCAGGAAGCGGCTATTGTTTCCGGCATGAAAGAGATCGATCGCGTGGTGGTATCGCGGCAGCGCATCAATCGCCGCGTGACGGAACTGGCGGCGGAGATGTCCCGCATTTATGCCGGCTCGGAACTCGTAATCGTGCCGGTGCTGACGGGTTCATTTATTCTGCTGGCGGATCTGGTGCGCCGGTTGCCCATGAAAATGCGGGTTGATGTGCTGGCGGTCACCAGCTACGCGGGCCGGGTAACCCCATCGCATCGCCCCACCATTGTGCTGCCCGGCCGCCTGCCGCTTGCCGGCCGACATGTCCTGATCCTGGATGATGTGCTGGAGAGCGGCCGAAGCCTGGAGGCGGTGCGTCGGATGATACGGCGGCGGCGTCCGGCATCCATTCGCACCTGTGTGCTGTTGCGGAAGGGGGCGGCGCGGCGGGCGGGTCTGACCGCCGATTTCATCGGTTTTGATATCGGGGACGAGTTTGTGGTCGGCTACGGAATGGACTTCAATCATTATTACCGCAATCTTCCGGATGTGGTGACACTCAAACCGGAGGCATTGGGCTGATCGTCGGTATCAGGCCCAACGTGCGATGCCGACAGGCGGCGTCAGCCCGAAAATACCGCCGCAGAACCTGCGGCGTCCGCCCCGCCTTTATCCGCGGAGCCTCGCCCGGCGCGTCGGGGCATGGCCTCCACCGCAGGGGCGCACGGGTACACGGTGGGCGAAGCTGAACCAGATATCACTCGGGGCGCACCGGGACGGTGGGTTATCACCAATACATCGAATCTCAGCCCCACCCCTGCGCCGAAAATTCAAGTATTTCTGCGGCGGCTCAGCAGCAGGCCGACGGCACCGGCCCCAAAAAGCCCCAGCGAGGCCGGCTCGGGGGCTTCGGTTACCAGAAAACTCTTGATATCGCCGGTAAACGGGGAGGTTCCGGTAGAGATCGCCGAAATGGAGAATCCATTGATGCCGGTAGGGTTCGTGTTGTAGATATGGTATCCCAGCTCAATATTATTGTAATACCAAATGGCAGACCAGTGGGGTGAAATGGTGTTGAAGTCGATCCTGGCTGTCCCACCGTAGGATTCGGACTTGGGGATGGTGTCGATGAGAGAGCTAATGTCTCCACTGGCCAAATACTGGAGCCCGGCGGTATTCGCAGACTGATAATCGACAATCATGGTCGGCCCCGGCAAATCTCCTGTTGCCTTGGTCCCAAAACTGATGGCTTCTTCACCACCCGGCCCCGGATCGAGCTTTGCCGATAACGTGTAGATGAAGCCACTCATGAAGTTATAGGTAAGATAGTCTCCACCAAAATCACCCCCGTTGAGGCCTATCGAACCGCCTGCCCCAAAGCCGGTTCTCGCACCGGTCACCAAGTTCCATTTCACGGGTTGCGGGGCGATCCCCTTCGCCTGTGTCGGAGTCGTTCCGTCGGCCGACACCGTTGAACTCCCCGTGAAATTATCCTGAAAGAGGGTTGTAGCTCCGGCGCGCGTACTGCCCAGGGCCAGCGACGCCCCGACGGCCACGCAAGTTGCCAGAAGCAATTTAGTACTGCTCGCAGTTCGCGTTCCCGATGCGTTGGTCGGCATTATCGTGTCTCCTTTTTTATTCTCGCCGTCTCGAGCCGCCAACCGGTTTAGACATCCCAAACCAAATGAAAGCGGATAACACTCCCTGGTATGGTTAAAACCCAAAGCCTATTCTGTCATGTCGGCCGTTGTCTCCAACGTCGTGTGATCTCTGCTGCCAGCCAAGATTTCCGCCGGGCCCCCGCGACGGAGCACAATGGTAAGCCAAGCCTTCGCTGCGCACGTTTTGCCAGGAGGGCTGGAGCGAAAACCGCACCTTCCAATACGACATATACGATGGATTAGCCAGCGGAGCCGGAAAATTTTCCGAAGATTTTCATCTGGCGGCGATGCCGCGGCCGATTCCCCACTGGGAAACTCCACAGATTTGTCCATTGTGTTTGATCCGACCACCGCGGGAAATTTTACCGACTATATGACCATTACCACCGACCAGGGCGCTCCGCTGGGGGATGTGGGGCAGCGGTTCACCTACGAGCTCACGGGCAACAGCAGCGCCAGCCCGACACCTGAACCGGCCACGTTGCCCCTTTTGGGCGGCGGTTTGATGGGATTGGCCCTGATTGGCATGCGGAAGCGGCGTTGCACTGCACTTGTCGGCCGAGGCGGGTAAGGCCCCCTGCGGCTGAATACCCAATCTCTGGCTGGCCGTACAAAACAGCAGCAAGGCCCTTGCTTGCTGGCCCTCGCGCCGGCTCTGGCTGCGGCGTGGAGCCTTTTTATCAATGCAGCCGCATCGCAGGGCATTTGTAGTTTGCGTTTTGACCGGTATAATCTGGGGTTTGGCTGATGGGTTGGCTATCCATCAGCGTGTGTGGCTCGGATAGAGGTTAGACGTGCGTTTATTACACGTCAATGAGTTGGCACATGACGCAGCGTAAGGTTTTCACGCTTTGTGCTGCGTATTGGCGCCCGACACGACGGCCTGAAGGGGATCGGCGTGGCGTGCTCACCGGGGTGTGGCTGCAGGATTTTTGTTAATTGCCTTTCTGCGGGCCATGCCGTTCCGGTGTGGCCGCGTTTGAATCTCCTATTTCAGTCTGTTGTTTGAGGCGAGGCTCTGGCCGACCGCGTCCGGACGCGATTTTGGGATCACGGCGGGGAATATCACCCCGGTCCCGACGATGCGATCCCGGCGACGGGTGAAATCGGAGGCCATGCCTGAGACCCGATGGATGGTATGGCCGCTTTAGGATTGGATGGACTATGAATCAGGAACTGTTACGCATTATCGATTCGATCGCCCGCGACAAAAATATCGAAAAAGATTCGGTATTCATGGATATTGAAGCGGCCCTGATGTCGGCGGCGAAGAAATTTTACGGCGAAACCGATGATGTTCAGTGCACCATCGACCGCATGAGCGGTGAGATTGAAGTGCGCAAGAACGGCGTCCTGATTGAATACCGGGAATTCGGCCGCATTGCCGCCCAGACCGCCAAGCAGGTGCTCATTCAGAAACTTCGCGAAGATGAACGCGGCAGCATCATGGAGGAGTTCAGCGACCGCAAAGGACAACTTATCACCGGTACGGTATCGGCTGCGGATGACAAAGTTCCGGTGGTGACGGTGAATCTGGGTCGCTGCGAAGGATTTTTACCGCGAAGCGAGCAGATCCCCGGCGAGAAATATGAGGTGGGGCAAAGAGTTCGGGCGCTGGTGCTTGAGGTTCGACCCGCAGGTAGTCATGTGAAAATCGTCCTGTCGCGTTCGCATCCCGATTTCATCCGGCGGCTATTTGAAATCGAAGTGCCGGAGGTGCAGGAAAAGATCATTGAAATCAAATCGCTGGCGCGTGAAGCGGGGTATCGGACAAAGATCGCGGTTTCATCCATGGATTCCAAGGTGGACTGCATCGGAGCGTGCGTGGGTGTGCGCGGCAGCCGAATCAAGAATATTGTTGATGAACTCGGCGGCGAACGTATCGACATCGTGCGATGGAACGAATCGTCGCAGATGTTCATCGTCAACGCCCTCAAGCCGGCGGAAATTGTGAATATTTTCCGCAGTTACGAGTTGGCGCGTGCGGTGGTGATTGTGGAAGAGTCGAAGCTGTCGCTGGCCATCGGCAAACGCGGACAGAATGTCCGTCTTGCCGCCAAGCTCACCGGATGGGAACTGAGCATCTGCACACCTGAAGAGCTTGAAGCGCACCGCAACGATCTGGCGGCCATCACCGGACAGCTTGATAATCTGCCGGAGCATTTTGTGGATCGTCTGCTGGAATTCGGCATTATTCAGGCGGAGGAGATTGAGGAAGTCGGCGCCGAGCCGATTGCCAAAACGCTGGATATACCGCTGGAAAAAGCCCAGAAGATGGTGGAAATCGCCCACACCTATCTTGAGGAAAAGGCTGCGGAGCAAAAGAAACGCGCTAAAGAGCGGGCGGCGAAAAAGGCGGATGAAGATTCCGCTCAACCGCAGGAAGGGGCGCCGGTTGCCGCTGCTGAACCGGCTCTCGCCGAAGCGGCGCCGGATGTCGCCGGGGGCGAAGGCCCGTCCGCCGAGGCTCAGGAGCAGGTATCGACCTGACGTTGCGAACTTGTGGGATGAAGACACCGCCACGGCCGGGGCCGGTCGCCAATGGGCTGCGGTTTTGAGACATCGGGAGCGATAAGAATACCGGTGAGCCGCTTGTAAATTTTTTGGAGTCGTCGTTGAGCACATTGAAGGTATATCAACTGGCACGCGAATTGGGGGTGGACAGCAAAGCCATCATCGATAAGTGCAAGGCTGAAGGCGTGCCGAACGTCGTGAGCCATATGAGCGTCGTCAAAGCCGGTCTTGCCAGCAGCATTCGCGAATGGTTCAGCGCCGAGGCTCCGAAGACGGCCGTGGAAAAAACGGCCCATGTCGATGTTGCCAAGGTGCGGCGTAAACGCACAACCAAAACGAAATCCAAATCCAAGGCATCAGACGGAGCTGACACATCGGAAGATGATTCGTCGGTAGCCGTCATGGAGCCGGAAGCTCCGTCTCACACGGGCGAGGATACCCGAGCCACCGAAGATCAAATATCGCTCCCGGCTCAGGACGTAGACGAAAAAACGTCGAAAGTTTCTGAATCGCCCGCACCGGTAAAGGTTGAATCGGCTCCGGAACGCGTGCCGACAACCGCCGAAGCACCGCCAGCGCCTCCCGCACCGCCGGCGCCAAGCGTGGAAGTAAGCCCCCCACCAGCACCGGCCAAACCGGCGGCACCCGAAATTCCGCAGAAACCCGTCAAGCCGGTCGCACCCGTCAGTCCGCGGGGTGTCCCCAA
>DAHWIP010000086.1:0-7149 GCA_027344975.1 Phycisphaerae bacterium | reverse complement strand
TGGCCATCCAGATAATTCCGGCTGAACCAAATACGCTATCATATTCCACATGATTTACCTTGATAACAACGCCACCACGCAAATGCTCCCCGAGGTATTTGAGGCGATGACGCCCTACCTTTGCGAGGCTTACGGCAATCCGTCCAGCATTCATCCCCTCGGTCAACGGGCAAGACAGGCCATTGAGGAGGCTCGATACCGTGTTGCCCGCCTCTTGGGCGCAAAGGCCTCGGAAATTGTATTTACCAGTGGCGGGACCGAGGCGGACAATGCTGCGATCTTAGGAACGCTTCTGGCGAGGCCCGAGAAAAAAACGGTCGTTACCAGCACCGTCGAACATAGCGCCGTACGCGAAACGCTTCATGTTTTAGGACGCCGCGGAATACGCGTTATTGAAATTCCCGTTGATGGCGTCGGAAAGCTCAATTTGGACCGGTTTTTGGAGGCAATCGGTGGCGATGATGTCGCTTTGGCGTCCATCATGTGGGCAAACAATGAAACGGGCGTGATTTTTGACATCCCGCAGATAGCCGCCATATGCCATGCGAAGCGGGTTCCTTTGCACGTCGATGCTGTTCAGGCGGCAGGCAAGATACCTGTGAATCTCTCCGAGATTCCGATTGATCTTCTGTCCATCAGCGGGCACAAATTTCATGGGCCGAAAGGTGTTGGAGCGTTGTATGTTCGCCGCCAGGCGCGCTGGATGGCGGTGATCACTGGCGGGCCGCAGGAGCGGGATCGCCGCGGAGGCACGGAAAATGTCGCCGGGATTGTCGGTATGGGAATGGCAGCCGAATTGGCACAGAAGAGGCTGGAGAATCCCGCCATCGCACGGCACGTTGAGAATTTGCGCGATACCTTGGAACGTAAAATTCTCGGCTCCATTCCTGATGTACATATCAATGGTGATCCTCACCGTCGCCTGGGCAACACCAGTAATCTAGGTTTCGCGGCCCTTGAGGCGGAGGCGATTCTGCTGCTGCTCGCCCAACACGATATCTGCGCCAGTGCCGGAGCAGCGTGTTCCAGTGGGTCGCTTGAACCTTCACCTGTCTTGCGGGCCATGGGAATTCCGGATCGCATTGCTCATGGGTCAGTTCGGTTTTCATTCTCTAGCCTCAATACGCTCGAAGAAGTTGATCAGGTCGCCGACAAATTATCTGATATCATTTCCGCTCTGCGTGAGACTCTTCCGGTCACCTGAAGCGGCCGAAGCACGGTGAGGATATGATACTGGCGCGATGAGGATGGAACGATGATGAAGCCGATACGTTTAGCAATCTGCGGCGCCGCCGGTCGAATGGGTCTTCGAATTGTCACGCTTGCCCACGGTGAACCCGAAAAATTTTCAATCTGTCAGGCGATTGATCGCCCGGATTCTCCGCGCATCGGAAAAGATATTTTCCGATATGCTGGACTTAATGATTCCGGTCTGGAACTCACCGCCGATCTTGAACCGGATTTTGATGTGCTGATTGATTTTTCCCAGCCGGCCGCCCTGAAGGGCAATCTGGCGGTATGCAGGCAATTTGGCCGAGCCGCGGTGATCGGCACGACGGGTCTTTCGAAGTCGGATCATGATTTAATTTCGGCCGCTTCAGAAAAGATTCCGATTCTTCAGGCCAATAACACCAGCGTCGGAGTGAATTGGCTGATCGGCATGCTTGGAGCGATGGCCAATCAGCTCGGTTCGGACTACGAAATTGAAATCGTCGAGATGCACCACGACCGGAAGAAAGATGCGCCGTCCGGCACGGCGTTGTCCCTGGCTGAAGCCATATGCAGCGCTACCGGCCGCGACCCCCGGCATGATCTGATTTTCGGCAGGCACGGCGACAACGTCGTGCGGCAACACGGGCAGATCGGTATTCATGCCGTACGTATGGGCGATATCGTCGGCGAGCATACCGTCTATTTTTCTACCGGCGGCGAGCGTTTGGAAATTCGTCACGTGGCGACGAGTCGGGACACATTTGCACGCGGAGCGCTGCGTGCCGCAGCCTATTTATTCGGCAAACCCGCCGGCCGATATACCATGCGGCATGTTCTGCAGATGAACTGATATTCAACTATTCAGAGACCGGAGACTCTCTTTTTCACGGAGGATAATAAGCAATGGATTGTCTGGTTATTAACGGTGGACATCGTCTTCGTGGCACGGTGCGCATCAGCGGGGCAAAAAATGCCGCCCTGCCGATCATGGCGGCAGCTTTACTGGCGGATGGTCCGTCCGTCATCGAAGATGTACCGGATTTACAGGATATTCAAAGCCAGATTGATCTGCTGAAAATGCTTGGGGCGGAAGTTGAACGCTCGGGCAGTGCAGTTCGAATCGAAGTCAAGGATACCAGCAACTCTCATGCGCCCTACGATGTCGTGAGGAAAATGCGGGCGAGTATCTGCGTGTTGGGACCGCTGCTAGCTCGTCGCGGCATCGCGCGCGTATCCATGCCCGGAGGCTGCGCGATCGGCGATCGCCCCGTCGATCTCCACCTGCGGGGACTTGAGGCGCTCGGGGCCAGCATCAATCTGGAAAACGGCGATATTGTCGCCAAAGCTAAGAAGCTCAAGGGAGGTTCGATCTTTCTGGGCGGCAATTTCGGGTCAACGGTTCTGGGTACCGCCAACGTCATGTCGGCGGCATCTCTGGCGACGGGAACCACGGTCATCGAGTCGGCCGCGTGTGAACCGGAGATTGTCGATCTGGCGGACTATCTTCGCAGTATGGGGGCGAAGATTTCCGGCGATGGAACCCCGCGGATTACGATTGAAGGCGTTTCATCTCTCCATGGCGCGACACACCGGATTATTCCCGACCGCATCGAAGCCGGTACATTCATGATCGCGGCGGCCATCACCAACGGCGAACTGCAGATCGACAATGTGCGAACCGATCATCTCATGGCGTTTATTGACCGAATGCGGGCGGTCGGTGTCATCACCGAACCAAGCGGTACCGGTGTGACGGTCTCATCGCAGAGGAATTTGCGGGCAGCGAGTCTGACCACCCAGCCATATCCCGGCTTTCCGACGGATCTTCAGGCTCAGTTCATGGCCCTTCTGACGACCGCCGATGGAAACAGCATTATTACCGAAAAAATATTTCCCGACCGTTTCATGCACGTGGCGGAGCTTTCACGCCTTGGCGCCCGCATCCATCGCGAAGGGCCGACGGTTATTGTGGAGGGTCCCCGACAACTCATCGGCGCCCCCGTCATGGCCAGCGATCTTCGGGCTTCGGCGGCACTGGTGCTGGCCGGACTCTCCGCCCGGGATACGACCACCGTCAATCGGGTATACCACATTGACCGCGGATATGAAAAGATCGAAACGCGTCTCAAGGCCGTCGGGGCCGATATCACTCGAAAAGATGAAAAGGAGCTGGACTGAGGATCAGCCTCCAATTCACCCATCGAGCGAGTTCTGGCCGTCATCTCCGATGTCAAGGCCGTCGTCGCCGTCCGAGCTCTCAGCCGAAGACGCTGCTCCGCCGGGCATGAGGCCGATGGTGGACATGATGGATCCATCAAGAAACCCTTCCAGTTTTCTCGACCGGACGGGATGCTGCAGCTTACGCAGCGCCTTGGCCTCCACCTGGCGGACGCGCTCTCGCGTCACCTTGAATATCCGCCCCACTTCCTCCAGCGTGTAGGTATATCCGTCGCCGATGCCATAACGCAATTTAATGATTTCGCGTTCCCGATACGTCAACGTCTTGAGAACCTGGTCAATCCGGTCCCGCAGCATTTCCTGAGTCGCCGTCTGCACCGGGTTGTCAGCGGATTCGTCCTCGATGAAATCCCCAAAATAGGAATCTTCCGACTCCCCCACCGGTCGATCCAGCGAAATCGGATGCCGGGCGATTTTCAGCACGCGTCGACACTCGGACGGGGGCATCTTGGCTTCACGCGAGATTTCTTCGATGGTCGGTTCCCGCCCCAGATCCTGAAGCAGCTTTTTGCTGATGTTCCGCAGCCGGGACATGGTTTCAATCATGTGCACGGGGATACGGATGGTACGGGCATGATCGGCGATGGCTCTCGTGATGGCCTGACGTATCCACCAGGTCGCGTAGGTGCTGAATTTGTAGCCGCGCCGGTATTCGTACTTATCCACCGCCCGCATCAATCCGGTGTTCCCCTCCTGAATGATGTCCAGAAAGGTCAGCCCGCGGTTGCGGTATTTTTTGGCTATTGAAACCACCAGGCGCAGATTACCGCCGGAAAGTTTACGCTTCGCGTCTTCATATTCATTAAATACGGATGTGATGCGATGGCACCTCTGGGCCAGAGAATCGGCATCTTCCAGAACCAGATCCAGCAGCCCCTGGTATTCATCTGTCATGGCGAGGCGGTCGTCCTCCGTCAACCGGCTGTTTTTGTCGGTTAATCGGTTCCGCAGATTGTTTATTTTATCGCTTATGGAAAGCAATTTGCGCATCAGCGGGATAATCTTGCTGGTACGCAGGGAAAGCTCTTCAAGGAGCGTAACGGCTTTGCGTCGGCTCGAGCTGATCTGCGCCTGGAGTTCCCGGCGCTGAGCTTCACTGGTGGCGGGATCAATGATTTTTTCCCACCGCATGCGATTGCGCTCGCATATCAACCGTATGGTGGCAAGATTCTCGGGAATACGTTTGCTGATGGTGGCTTTGGCGTCTTCCTCCGCGGTCGAAACTCTCATCGTGCGGTCAAACGGCAATTCACCGGACTGCACCTGAGCGAGAATCTGCACCGCCGCCTGGGTGCAGTAATCACTCTCGAGCACCTTGCGCCGGAACGCCATGCGCGTGAGTTCAATTTTTTTTGCGAGTTGAATCTCCTCATGGCGCGACAGCAGCGGGATTTCACCCATCTGCGTCAGATACATGCGGACCGGATCTTCGATCGATTTACTCGCCGCGTCCGCCGGTTCGTCATCCTTGATCTCGCGTATTTCCGCTTCCGCTTCGCTCATCATGGATTCATCAGGATCATCCGGTGATGGCGGCGGCTGTTTCTCTTCATCGGTCTTGTCGATCAATTCGACACCGAGTTCATCAAACTGCTGCATCAGTGCGTCGAGCCGATCGGGAGCGATGACATCGTCGGGCAGCAGTTCATTGAGTTCCTCATATGTCAGATACCCCTGCGCCTTGCCCCGTTCCAACAACAGGGCGATGTTGGAATTGGCGTTGGCCGGCAGTACCGTATGGACGGTCGCGGGCGGCTGTACCTGAGAATGAGCGGTTTGAGTCACGGAATCCTCCTGATCATCCGTTAGGACGCTTATGTCCACAGCATGAGCAATCATAGTGAAAACAGACTAAAATCAACGACCGACGCGACTCACCACACTCGCTGAAAAAAGCCGCTGTGGCAATCCGCGTTCAGGCTCGCACCAAGTTTTGTGCCTCATGCACCGTGCAATCGGCGATACCGGCGGTCGAAAGCGGGAACTCGCGTATCCAACTCTCTTCCGACCGGCCGAACCGTATATTATACTCGGTTTTACAACTTCTTAACACATCTTGGGTGAAATATTCCTTCAGATTCCCCAGCCAGGCTGCCACGGATTTTCAAACTCCGACCAGAATTCCATGCCTCTTCGACCGGCCTACCCCCCCGCCGATGCCACCCCTGCTGGCTGGAGTCTTTTCGCTTTTACCATCTCCACGATCTGGGTTACCGCGGAGTTTGCGGGTGTGTTGGTTGGCGATTTTTCGGTTCGCGACTTTATTTCGACCTGGCCGAGGGCAAGCCCTTTTTCTCCAACCACAATCCGCAGGGGAATGCCGATTAAATCCGCATCTTTGAATTTTACGCCCGGTCGTTGGTCCCGATCATCAAGTAGAACGTCAATTCCGGCATCGACAAGTTGGCGGTACAACTCATTGGAAAATTGGGCCACCTGCCCCTCAAATTTGACCGGCGTGATCACCACCTCGTACGGGGCAAGGCTCATGGGCCAGATGATTCCATCCGCATCGTGGGAGGTCTCGATCGCCCCTACCAGTATACGCCCCGGCCCGATGCCGTAGCATCCCATAATCATGCTATGGTTGATCTGTTTGTCGTCAGCATAAACGGCACCGAGCGCATCGGTGTATTTGGTTCCGAGCTTAAATACGTGGCCTAACTCAATACCCTTGCTGAATTTCAGCGGCGACCCCGAAGGAGAGCAATCCCCGGACGCCACCAGTCGGATGTCACCCACCAAGGGTTCCCCCGCTTTTTCCCGATCGATATGGGCGCCGAAGGAAAAATTGGTGACATGCCAGAATGGCTTATTGGCACCGGTTGTCGCCTCGGTCACCATCAGGGCATCAGCATCCACAACCAAAGTAACCGGCAGTGAATTGGCGATATGCGGCCCTACATATCCAATGGCGAATCCAAATTCTCGTGCCGCCTTTTCATCCGCCAGTTCGACGGGTCCCACCAGACGGCGTAGTTTATTCTCATTGACTTCATGATCGCCGCGGACACAAGCCACAACAAATCGGTTTCCGGGTGCGTCATTCGGCCGCACATACACCATCGTTTTAATCATTTTTTGCGGCACGATCTTAAGCAACCGACAAACCGATTCAATGGAGGTTGCGTCGGGTGTCTCAATCTCCTCCAGATTGGTACCTGCGACAGACGGAGCATCGGCAAAGCGGTACTCACGCTCGGTACGGTGGCTGGCCCGCTCCAGGTTTGCGCAGTACTTGCCATCCTCGGATTGAACGATGACATCCTCGCCGGCCTCGCATGGGCAAATAAATTCGTGACTGGCATCGCCACCGATGGGCCCGCTTTCGGCTTCAACCGGGATTGCAGGCACCCCGCAGCGACGGAAGATGTTCACATAAGCCTGAAACATATCCTGATAGGTTTTGGCCAGGCTTTCCAGAGAAGTGTGGAAGCTGTATGCGTCTTTCATGAAAAATTCGCGGACGCGAAGCAACCCGTTGCGTGGCCGCGCCTCATCGCGAAATTTACCCTGAATTTGATAAAGCGTGAGCGGCAATTGACGGTGACTGGTAACGTAGGCCCGTACAAGCTCCGTCACGCATTCTTCGTGCGTCGGGCCGAGTATCATTTCACTGTTGCGCCGATCCTTCACCTTGAAGAGCAAGGGACCGTAGTCCTGATAGCGACCGGTCTGCCGCCACAAATCCGCGGGCAG
>DAHWIP010000085.1:0-7200 GCA_027344975.1 Phycisphaerae bacterium | reverse complement strand
ATGCTGATCCCACGAACAGAGCTGCTGACCGGCGCGGACGGTATCGCCATCCTTAACATGCACGTAGGCACCGTAGGGAACACGGTGCTTTTCAAGTTCGCGCCCCTTGGCATCGCGAATGATCAGATCTCCGTTCTTCTTGAGTACGACGGTATGGCGGACGCCTTCAGCGTCGGTGACTTCAACGGCGTTGAGATCGCCCAATTGTACAACTCCGGCCACCGCCGCGCGAAGTTCATTTTTCTCAAGAATACGCGTAGCTGAACCGCCGGTATGGAACGTACGCATCGTCAACTGTGTACCCGGTTCACCGATCGACTGGGCCGCGATAATGCCCACGGCGAGACCTTCCTCCACCAGCGTATTGCTGGAGTGATCAATACCGTAGCATTTGGCACAAACGCCGGTTGGGCTTTCGCAGGTAAGCGGACTGCGAACACGGACAGTTTCAATGCTCAGCGCTTCGATCTTGCGGGCGATGTCGGCCGTGATGATCTGCCCTTCGCGCACGATCACTTCATCGGTGATGGGATTCATCAGTGAGTCCGCTGCGCAGCGGCCGATGATACTATCCCGAAGCGCGACATCCACCTGATCGCCCTTGTACACGGCGCTCTTGCGAATGCCTTTCTGCGTACCGCAGTCGAGCTGAGAAATGATGACATTCTGCGCAACATCCGCCAGTTTGCGGGTGAGATAACCCGAATCCGCCGTCTTCAGCGCGGTATCCGCCAACCCCTTACGGGCACCGTGCGTGGATGTGAAGTATTCCAGCACGGAGAGGCCTTCACGGAAGTTGGTCTTGATGGGCGTTTCCATAATTTCGCCTGACGGGCGGCTCATTAAACCGCGCATGCCCGCCAACTGTCGGAAATTGTCCACGTTACCTCGAGCACCCGAATCGGCCATGAGGAAGACCGGATTGAGGTAGGGAGCACCTTTCGGGTCCTTCGGAGGCAGCGGTGCCAGAGACCCGGGCTGCCGGGTGTCATGCTCAAGTTCATTCATCATGTCCTTGGTGACTTCCTCACGGGCGTGGGCCCAGATATCCAGCAACTGGTTGTAGCGTTCGCGATCGGTGATGGCTCCCGCGTTGAGATTTTTTTCAACACGATCGGCCTTTTTCTGAGCTTCTTCAATAATCTGACGCTTTCTAGCCGGGATGCGGAGATCTGTAATACCGAAGCTCAGACCGGCAAGCGTGGACATTTTAAGGCCGAGTTCCTTCATGTCGTCCAGCAACGTGATGGTGGCGGGACGGCCGAGGAGCTGGTAGCAATCTGCAATGACGCGGCTGCCACCTTTACCTGAAAGGGTGTAGTTGTAAAACGGCATCTGGGGGGGGAGGATGTCGTTGAACATGCAGCGCCCCACCGTGGTGACAACCACGCGTGAGGCGGGCACCGGCTCGGGTCCCTTGCCCTGCCCGCTGACGACCGCTTTGCGATCGATACGGACCTTGATCGCCGTATGCATGCCGATCACCTTACGCTGATACGCCAGCAGGGCTTCCGCGTAATCACGGAACGCGAGTTCCTTACCCGGTTCACGTTGTCCGGGTTCGCCGCCGAGCAGTGCCGTGATGTAATAGATACCCAATACAATATCCTGTGACGGCCCGATGATCGGCGAGCCGTTGGCGGGCGAAAAGATGTTGTTGGTGGAAAGCATCAGCAGGTGAGCTTCCGCTTGGGCTTCAATCGACAGCGGCAGATGCACCGCCATCTGATCGCCGTCAAAGTCGGCGTTGTAGGGTGCGCACACCAGCGGGTGGATTTTGATGGCGTTGCCTTCAATGAGCACCGGTTCAAACGCCTGAATACCGATACGGTGCAGTGTCGGTGCGCGATTCAGCAGCACCGGATGGCCCTTGATCACTTCCTCCAGAATGTCCCAGATTTCCTGGTCGCGGCGCTCAATCATTTTCTTGGCCGCCTTGATGGTATCCGCCAGGCCGTGCTCCTTGAGTTTGCGGATGATGAACGGCTGGAAGAGTTCCAGCGCGATTTTCTTGGGCATACCGCACTGATGGAGCTTGAGTTCCGGCCCGACCACAATCACCGAACGGGCGGAGTAATCGACGCGCTTGCCGAGGAGGTTTTCACGGAACCGCCCCTGCTTGCCCTTGATCATGTCCGTCAGGGATTTCAGCGGGCGATTGGACGAGCCAATCACCGGCCGTCGGCAGCGACCATTATCGAACAGGGCGTCGACCGACTGCTGCAGCATGCGCTTTTCGTTGCGAACAATCACTTCCGGAGCGTTGAGATCCAGAAGTTTCTTGAGCCGGTTGTTCCGATTAATAATTCGGCGGTACAGATCGTTGAGATCGCTGGTGGCGAAATTGCCCGATTCCAGCAGAACCAGAGGGCGAAGATCCGGAGGAATCACCGGAATAACATCAATGATGAGCCACTCCGGTTTATTGTGCGATTTACGCAGGGCTTCAATGATCCGCAGCCGCTTGGAATAATCCTTCAATTTCTGCTTGCTGCGCGTCTCGCTGATGCTCATACGAAGGTTGATGGATTCCTGCTCGAGATCCAGCTTACCCAGCAGGATGCGGATGGCTTCCGCTCCCATGTGCGCCTTGAATGAATCGCCGAATTTCTCGCGGGCCTCACGGTATTCCTCCTCAGTGAGCAGTTGCCGCTCTTTCAGTGTTGAGGTGCCCGGATCGGTTACGATGTGATCCTGATAATAAATCACCTTTTCCAGTTCACTGGTTTTCATATCCAGCAGATTACCGAGGCGACTGGGGCTGTTCTTAAAGAACCAGATATGCACAACCGGCGCGGCAAGTCCGATATGCCCCATGCGTTTACGGCGAACCCGGCTGTGCGAGACTCGCACACCGCAGCGATCGCAGCTGGTACCTTTGAATTTGGTACCCCGATATTTGCCGCAGGCGCATTCGTAATCGCGCTCCGGGCCGAAAATGCGTTCGCAGAAGAGGCCGTCTCGTTCAGGACGGTAAGTGCGATAATTGATCGTTTCCGGCTTTTTGACTTCGCCAAAGCTCCAGGACGTGATGTCCTTGGCGCTGGCAAGCGAAATCTTCACCGATTTGAAGTCATTTACTTTGTCCCAAATGGGTTCCGCCATGGTAGAGGCTCCCGCAAAAGGATATCAGGCATTCAAAAACTCAAAATTCCACGGAATGACGACAGATCAGTCCGTGTTGGCCGCAGCAGAATTATTTTCCGTCCGCGGCCCTGGCGTCGGTCTTGGCATCGAGCGGCAGATCACCGTCGCGATCTTTACTGAGCACCATATTCAGACCCAGACCGCGAATTTCGTTGACCAGTACGTCAAACGATACCGGCGTGCCGGCCTGGAGGGTATTGGTTCCCTTCACCATGCTTTCGTATATCTTCGTACGTCCGTCGACGTCGTCCGACTTGACCGTTAGCAATTCCTGCAGCACGTGGGCCGCACCATACGCTTCCAGCGCCCAGACTTCCATTTCTCCAAAACGCTGACCGCCGGTGCGTGCTTTTCCGCCGAGCGGCTGCTGGGTAATGAGGCTGTACGGACCGGTGGAACGGGCGTGAATTTTTTCATCCACCAGATGGTGCAGCTTCAGCATGTACATGTACCCGACGGTTACGCGTTGTTCGAATGGTTCACCCGTACGACCGTCATAGAGCGGCACCTTTAATGATTCCGGCATCTCAACAAACATTTCGACCGGCGAAGGGGCCTGTTTCTTGTCGGCCAATTCCTTCAGACGGCTGCGTACATGCGCGTTGGCTTCCGCCACCGCCTGATGAATTTCCTCTTCAGCGGCGCCATCAAAAACGGGCGTAACCGCCTGGAAGCCCAGAATCGCCGCCGCCCAGCCGAGATGCGTTTCCAGAATCTGGCCGACATTCATACGCGACGGAACGCCCAGCGGATTGAGAGCGATGTCCACCGGAGTGCCGTCTTCCAGAAATGGCATATCCTCTTCCGGCACGATACGGGCAATGACGCCCTTGTTACCGTGACGCCCCGCCATCTTGTCACCGACCGACAAGGGGCGCTTGGTGGCGATATAGACCTTTACCATTTCCAGCACGCCCGTCTGCAGGTCGTCACCGTTTTTCATGCGGTCACGCTTGCGATCGCGTTCTTCCTTGAGATTTTCGAGGGTCGGCTTGTAACGGGCCCAGATGGCCTCGCCCGCCTTACGGGCTTCATCATTTCCCTTGATCCATTTGGGCGAGAACGAATCCGCCTGCTCGCATATGATCTCATCATCATCGCTCTTTCCAACCTTCTGCTTGGTGGTCGGATCGATCATGATCTGCCCCGTGGCAGTATTAATTTCTTCAGCCATGGTGCGGAAGAGCGACGCAATGCGGCCGTTCATTTCCGCCTCAAACTGCTTGATATCTTTCTGAAGCTGCTTTTTCTGCTCATCATTCAGCTGTCCGCGACGGGCGAAATGATGGGCGGCAATGACCACGCCTTCCGTACCGGCTGGCACTTCCAGGGAATCGTTCTTCACGTCCTCGCCGGCGCGGCCGAAAATGGCGTGCAGAAGCTTTTCCTCGGGCGAGAGCTCGGTTTTGCTCTTCGGCGAAACCTTGCCTACGAGAATATCTCCGGGCAGAACGTGTGTGCCGATGCGGACAATACCACGATCATCCAGATTCTTAAGGGCCTTTTCGCTCACATTCGGGATATCGCGCGTGAATTCTTCACGCCCCAGCTTGGTTTCACGCACTTCAACATCAAATTCTTCGATGTGTATCGACGTAAAAGTGTCGTTCTTGATCAGCCGCTCATTGACGACGATGGCGTCTTCAAAGTTGTATCCATCGTAGGTCATGAACGCGACAAGCACATTGCGTCCCAGTGCCAGTTCACCATTGCGGCATGCGGGGCCGTCGCCGATGATCTGGTCTTTTTTCACTTTCTGGCCGATCGAAACAATCGGTTTTTGCGTGAGACAGGTTTTATCATTGAGACCGGCGTTCTTCCGCAGACGATATTCATCGGAATTGTCGATCACAATCCGTGTGCTGTCGACATAGGTCACGGTTCCCGCCCGAGCAGCGCGAATCACCATGCCGCTGTTGAGCGGGACATGCTTTTCGAGCCCGGTACCGACGACCGGAGGTTCGGTGATCAACAGAGGAACCGCCTGCCGTTGCATGTTGGAACCCATCAAGGCGCGGTTGGCGTCGTCGTGCTCCAAGAACGGGATCAGGGCTGCCGAGACCGCAACCAACTGCTTCGGCGAAATGTCCACATAGTTGACTTCACTGCCGCGCACCTGCTGAAGATCGCCGTTCTGGCGGGCCAGAATCAAATCGGTGCGTACTTCATGCGTTTTCGGATTGACAACTTCGGGCGGCGCCAGAATTGCCTTCATTTCCTCATCGGCGCGAAGATACCGGACTTTACCGTTTACCTTTCCGTCTTCCACAACACGGTACGGCGTAATAAGAAATCCGTATTCATCAACACCTGCATATATGGAAAGCGATGCGATAAGACCGATGTTCGTACCTTCCGGCGTTTCAATCGGACAGATGCGACCATAGTGCGAAATATGCACATCACGCACTTCATAGCCAGCACGTTTGCGGTTCAAACCGCCCGGCCCAAGTGCGGAAAGACGACGCTCGTGCGTCAACTGCGCCAGCGGATTGGTTTGATCCACCACCTGCGAGAGTTCACTGCGGCCGAAGAAATATTCAATGGAGCTGCTGACACTTTTGGTGTTGACCAGTTCGACGATCTTGGTGATTTCCTCGGGAGCCTTGGTGGAGAGCCGATCGCTGACCGTCCGACGGAGTTTGAGGAAGCCCTTACGAAGTTCTTCCTGTGCCAGTTCATCAATGGTGCGGAGGCGTCGATTACCGAGGTGATCGATATCATCGACATACCCCTGCCCGGCACGGAGGTCGAGCATGTACTTGATCGACCCGACGACATCTTCTGACCGGAGGGTCATGACGTCTTCAGGGACATTCTGTTCGAATTTTCGGTTGATGCGGAAACGTCCGACGCGGCCAAGCCGGTAACGGTTGGTGTCGAAGAAACGCTCGTTGAAAAGGGACTTGGCTTTGTCATCGTTCGGCGGATTCCCAGGCCGCAGGCGGAGATAAATCTTTTTCAACGCGTCTTTATGGTTGATGGAATCATCTTTGGCAAGCGTATTGAGAATCAGCGGATCGCTGACTTTTTCGATTACTTCCAATTTCTTCAGGTTGCCGGCCTGTATCTTGGTAATCTTTTCACCGATCTGCGCGCCGGCTTTGAGGAGTTCCTCACCCGTCTCAGGATCGACAATGGCACCGACCGTGTAGTAATCTGCCTTCAGCTGCCCCACCGGGATTTGCCGCGTTTCATAGAACGCCCGGATGATGGCTTCATTTTCGGAATATTTTTCGTCCAGCGCCCGCAAAAATGATGTCGCGGGAATTTTGCATGTTTTGTCAATGCGGACTTCCAGCGTGTCCTTTTTCGTGACGACAATTTCAATCCAACTGCCGCGCTCGGGTATAACCCGGCACGCATGCAGCGGGCGGTCGCTCTCATCCGTCGAAACGAGGAAGTCCACACCCGGCGAACGATGCAGCTGCGAAACGATGACGCGTTCCGCTCCGTTGATAATGAACTCCCCACCACCGGTCATGATCGGAATGTCACCGAGGTAAATGCTCTCGTCGTGAATATCCGGCTTATCCTTCCGCACCAATCGAACCCGGATGCGAAACTGCATGCCGTAAGTGAGCCGCAGCGCCCTGCATTCGTCCATGGAATAGCGGGGACGGCCCAATTCATAGCTGACATATTCAAGGCGCAGGCTCTGATCGTTGGATTCAATCGGGAAGACTTCGCGAAGCAGAGCCTCGAGCCCTTCGTTTTTACGGGATTCCGGTTCCACGTCCTTCTGCAGAAATCGGTGGTAGGCCGCCGTCTGCACATCAATCAAATTTGGAATAGGAGCAGCATCGCCGCGTTTCGAATAATTACGCACCTGCGTGATACGCATCAGTCACCTCAGCCATCGTGTAAAGAAAAAAATCGTTTTCGAGCAGATCGCGGCTTCCAGCTCATTGAGTGCTGTAACATGGTGTTTTTATTACGCACATCCCGATGCGTACCACCGCACTCCGCGATATATCCAGCGTCACCTGCGGGTGAACGCCCTCATAAATGTTTCCATCGGTAGTGGGGAAAATAAAACGAATTTACGGTATA
>DAHWIP010000084.1:0-7200 GCA_027344975.1 Phycisphaerae bacterium | reverse complement strand
AACAGATGACCAAACGACAACCGGCAATGGCGGATGTGCAGTCCGCCGCGGACCAGCGAAATGTGGCGATCGACAAAGTGGGTGTCAAAAGTGTGCGCTATCCCATCACCCTGCGTCAGCCCAACGGCGAAGAGCAGAATACGGTCGCGCTGATCAATCTCTATGTTTCTCTGCCGAAGCATAAAAAGGGAACGCACATGTCGCGTTTCCTGGAAATATTAAATCAGTATCATCGAAGCATCACCCCGGCGCAGATTATTCCCATCCTGCATGACATGAAGAAGCGTCTGCTTGCTGACGATGCCCACATTGAAATGCAGTTTCCCTATTTCATTGAAAAATCAGCGCCCGTCACCGGAGCCCGGGGCCTGATGGATTACGTCTGTACCTTTGAAGGCACAAGCAACGGAACCGATGATTTCATTCTCGGCGTCAAGGCCCCCGCAACGTCCCTGTGCCCGTGCAGCAAGGAAATCTCACGCTACGGGGCACATAATCAGCGGTGTGAAATCACCGCCCGGGTGCGATTTGACGGCGAATTGTGGATTGAGGAACTGGTCGGCATGATGGAAGCGGCCGCCAGCGCCCCGGTCTACGCGGTGCTCAAACGCCCCGACGAAAAATTCGTCACCGAACAGGCTTTCGATAATCCTAAATTCGTTGAAGATATTATCCGCGATCTGGCTCTCCGTATGGAATCGGAATCACGGATCACGTGGTACGAAATTCAAAGTGAAAATTTTGAATCGATCCACAACCATAATGCCTACGCCCTGATTTCACGGACGAAAACCGATCATTGAGGATCGCAGAGGCCAGCCCGTTGGGCTTCAGGACCGGAGTCAGTAGAGTTCAAGGAACCTCCGGCACCGTGAAGGTGTCGGCTGACTTGCGCTGACCCGTACGAAGAACACCCCCCGATGCGATCATGGCAAACATCCGGGCCAATTTCAGCCAGGGGATATCCTCAACCGGTGTTCATTTCGGCGAGAAAATTATTAACCACAAACAGTGGTAGCGGACCGTTGACCGTTCACCGACCCGGCGGGTAGTATCAGCCCGTGCACTGCCTAAGGCTTTGGAGAATCCATCATGTTGAATCGAAAGGCTTTCCCGATACCGCAGTTTGCTTGGGCGGGCGTGATGCTCCTTGCGGCGGGGGTGATTTTCATGCAGCCGACAACTGCATCGGCGTCGCAATTCAACCTTTTCGTGGTCTTTGGTGACAGCCTGACAGATGTCGGCAATCTGGCCCACGCCGACGGTGGACTGCTGCCCGGAGCCATCACCAACTACACAACCGGAATGTTTACCGACGGCCCAACAACCTCTCCATCGACCAATATCATCGGCAACTACGCGTATCAGCTCAATAACGCACTCGGCTTTTCAATGCTCGCCCCCAGTTCCACCGGCGGCACCGATTACTCCTACGGAGGCGCGACAACAGGCGGACCGCAGAGCCTTGAGGGCGTTAATATTCCGGGCATGCAGGCGCAGGTGAATTCATTTATCAATTCCAATCCCACCAATCCGGCCAATAATCTGTATCTGCTCTGGGGCGGCGCCAATGATATTTTGGATGCCGCCGAAGCG
Source organism: Phycisphaerae bacterium (assembly GCA_027344975.1). Classification (GTDB taxonomy): domain Bacteria; phylum Planctomycetota; class Phycisphaerae; order WQYP01; family WQYP01; genus JAJZGD01. The sequence goes on along the minus strand of DAHWIP010000084.1, from coordinate 5,604 downwards.
ACCGGAGCCACCGCATCAAGCATTGATGTTGCCGCCACGACGGCTGCAACCAATGTCTACGGCGAAATATCGATGCTGTATCAAAATGGTGCCCGCGATTTTATCTGGTTGAATCTGCCGAATCTGGAGCTGACGCCCGAGGGGGCCGGGCTTTCGACGGCGGCCGATCTGCCAACCGCCGTGAGTGATTTCAATTCGTCATTCAATTATGACGTGAGCACGATAGAGGCGGGCACTTTTCCCGGTATGAAGCTGGATGCCGTGGATGTCAGTTCCCTCTTCAATCAACTCGTCGCCGATCCGGCCGCCTATGGATTTACCAATGTGACATCATCCGCGCAAGGGCAGACGGGCGTGAACCCAAATGATTATCTTTTCTGGGATGGACTGCACCCGACCACGGCGGCGGATCAATTTCTGGTTTCGCAGACGCTTTCAGGCATCCAAACCACTTTCAGCATCCCGACGCCGGAACCGGCCGGATTGTGGCTTCTGGCGTCAGGTGTCGCAGCCATTCCATTCGTGCGACGAAGACGCCAAATATAATACCGCATGCCGTTATGGCCACCGTCAGCGATTCGAGAAGTGCCGTTGCACCGCCCGATCAATCGCCGCTTGAAGCGGCGTGGGGCGCAGGCGCCGGACAACATCCCCAAGCCAGGTGAAATCAGGCGCGGCAGGTAGCGGCGGCAGGATCGCCTCCATCGCCTCGCGGGCCGGTGAACTGATTCCCTTGCTGATGGCCAGCATGAGTGCCTCGGGATTGGCCGGGACGCCGACGAGCGAAAATTCCAGCAGTTCCCAAGACCGATGTACACGCAGGGCCTCGGCCCAGTCGGGATGTTCACGCAGTTCGGCGGCGGTGGGCGGCGAGGATTCCAGCGGGCGAAAGCCGATACTGTAAGTACGCAGCACGCCATCCTGCGCCAGGGCAAAGATATCGCGGGCAAACGGGGTTTTGTCGGTGCAGCGGAATTTGGCCAGAATCCGCCCGTTGTGCGGCTTGATCCACTGCGTCACGCCGATGGGGCGTGTGGTGTCATGATTATAAAATACCGTCATCCCGGCATGATTTTTGCGGAGCATGCCGGTCGGCAGCACCACTTCATTCTGCCGATCCACCGCCGTGGTGCTGATGCAGGCGATGATCTCCCGTTTGCCCGGTGCTGTTTCCAGCATCCGTGCTTCGCATGTTTTCATTTGCATCTGAAATCTCCTTGTCATCCTGTCGAGGCTTGCGCGATTTGCCGTGGGATACCAATCCGCGGGCGCTGTGCTGATCGATCTTCAGCAGGCGCGAAACGGCATTGATCGCCACCGCCTGTTCCATTTCGCCGACTGCCACTGCCCGATTGATCTGCAGCAGCAGGGCCAATTCCTGCTCGGTACCCATATCTTGTGCGGTGGGAGTGGTGGGTGCAGGCTCAGTGATGGCGGCAGGCGCTTCAGCCACCGATGCCGGCACCTGCCGGTCATACCCTGCAAGGCGGCGAATTTCCTCCCGGCTCAGCGCCCCGGCGCTGATGGCCACCTGCGCCTTCTGCAGTTCAAACGCCGCGTCGGCGGGAACCGGATTATCTGCCGCCAGAAACAGATTCGGCCCAAAGCGCGGCACCAGCAGTTCATTGAGTTTCTGTTCCAGAATTAATACACGCGGCAGAATGGTCTGGCGGGCGTAAAGCGTTTCGCTGGCCTGCATATTGGCGTAGGTGGCATCTTTTGAAAGCAGGGCTTCAGGCACACCGAAGGCAAGTGCCAGACGCCGCAGCGTTTCGCGGCTGATCTCCATCGGGCCCAGATCGGTGGGCGGATAGCGGGCCGGCACAAAAGTGCCCGCCTGTTCCGCCACCAATACCCGGCCGTTCCCACTGCGTGAAAATTTTTCATTCCAGAGCATCTCCGCCCGTTCCGCTTCCTTGCGGGTGATCTGATCGCGCGGGATAAAGGTGCCGTCAATCCGGGCCCGGTTATCCATGAGGGAATTTTCATACAGGGCATATTTGGCGGCGAGTTCCGCCTGCATGAAGGCCGACCGCAGCGGGGCATGGCGACCGCCGTACGGGTCTTCCACGGCGGGGAATCGAAAGTCGAGCACATCGCCTTTTGCCAGCGAAATCCAGTTGCCCGTCAGCGCCGGGAAATATTTGTAACCCACCACCGCCAAATCATTATCACGCAGCGGCATGACGCGCTGAGTGGGGAGAATTTTGATCTGCCCCGGTCGCCCGGCCCAATCGTCCTCCAGCAGCCAATACGCACCGCCGAACACCTCCATGTAGACGCCCGTCATGTAGCGAAGCTGGTAGCCGTTAAGCCCGTCATTATCACGATTAAGCAGATTCAGCAGAGGATGATCCGTTATTTCAATGATGCGGCCGGATTGCCGCACGCGATGTCCCCATGCGGGGTGATGCTTGAGGCGGGCGATGGTGCTGTCATCCACCGAACGGCCGCCGGATGGGGAATCGTCCACGGCATAGAGCCGAAACGGGACGCGGGCGACGGCGGCGGCATTGTTGACGCAGGTGTAGACGATATCGTTGGTGAGGAATTCCAGCATGAGCTGGGCATCGGAGGGGATCGGTCTGCCGGCGGTGCTGGTCAGCAGGGGACTGCCGACGCCCACCCAGAAATCGCCGAGCGATTTGTCAATCTGTTCCATCGCCGCGCTGTATCCGGTGGACGAGGCGATAAATTGAATGTCTGCCGTTGGCCGCGAGACTGCCGAGCGTTTTGATTATAAGACGTCTTGTTGAATTCATTCAATTCACTTATTTCATTTATTGCGTCTGTTCCTAAAGCCGATATAATGTAAATCGGTATCAAGGAGAATGGTATGGCAGGAGTTGTTGAAGACGCGGTGGCCCCCACCGATGAAGAGGCGCGGATTGCCAAGGAGTCCAGCCGCAGGCTCGCCTCGTTGGTGCCAAAGACCGCGCCAACCGTACGCGTCCAATTTATCCCGGCCGATGCCGGGGACGCCAAGATCGTGGAACTGCCTACATCGGCGCTCCAGCTTCTGCTGCGGATTCTTACCGAGATGAGCCGCGGCAACGCCGTCACGCTGATGCCGATCCATGCGCAGCTGACCACACAGCAGGCCGCAGAACTGCTGGGAGTGTCGCGGCCGTTTATCATCAAAGAACTCAAGCAGGGAAGGATCCGGTACCAGATGGTCGGAACCCACCGGCGTATTGCTTACCGCGATTTAATGGATTACCGCGACCACTGTCGCCGGGCCCACAGTGAGGCAATGGACGAATTGGTGCAGCAGGCACAGGACTTGAATCTGGGCTATTGATCGGTGGAGAGTTTTACCGCGATCTTCGATGCCTGCGTGCTTTACCGGGCGCCAGGTAGTCGCCCGCAGCGTGCCAGTGACGGGATTCGCATTTGCGGGAAGTCAGCGGGAAAGCCGCCGAGCCGCCGCAGGCCTGGCCTGTTTCCCACCCGCAGCCGATGCGGATTCCAGCGCCCCGAGATTTATTCCACCGTGACGCTCTTGGCCAGATTGCGCGGCTTATCCACATTGCACCCGCGGCTCACCGCCGCATGATAGGCCAGAAGCTGCAGCGGCACGACGGTCAGCAGCTGCTGAAGCGGTTCAATGGTGTCGGGCACGGTAAAGACATGATCCGCCACCTTGTGGATATGCTCATCCCCTTCACTGGCCACGGCGATGATCTTGCCGTGGCGGGCCCGGACTTCGTGGATATTTCCAATAAGTTTTTCATATTGGCTGCCGCGGGTGGCGATGAACACGGCGGGCATTCCCGGATTGATCAGGGCGATGGGGCCATGCTTCATTTCCGCCGCCGGCAGGCCTTCGGCGTGGATGTAGCTGATTTCCTTGAGTTTCAGGGCGCCTTCCAGCGCGACGGGAAAATTAAACCCGCGTCCGAGGAAAAGCCAGTTGTCGCGCCGGGCATGTTCCTGGGCCACCTGACGGATCAGGTCGCTCTGCTGGAGTACCTGACGGATCTGATCCGGTATCCGCTCCAGTGCATCAATAAATTCCTGCAGCACCGTCTGCGACATGTATTTCCGCCGCGCGATGCTCAGCGCCAGCAGAATTTCCACCACGATCTGCCCCGTGAACGCTTTGGTGCTTGCGACGCCGATCTCCGGCCCCACGTGCAGATAAATTCCCGCATCGGTTTCCCGGGCGATGGTGGAGCCGACGACATTCACAATCCCCAGGCTCAGGGCCCCGCGATCCTTGGCTTCCCGCAGGGCGGCGAGCGTGTCGGCCGTCTCTCCGGACTGACTGATCGCCAGCACCAGCGTCCCATCTTCGATGATCGGATTGCGATAGCGAAATTCGCTGGCGTATTCCACCTCGGTGGGGATTTTAGCGAGTTCCTCAAAGAGGAATTCTCCCACCAGCCCGGCGTGCCACGCCGTCCCGCAGCCGGTGATGATCAGCCGCCGGGTGCGAACAATATCGCGGCTGTATTGATTGATCCCGCCAAGCACCACGCGCCCCTCCTGGCGGTCCAAGCGGCCGCGCATGCAGTCTTCAATCGCCTGCGGCTGTTCAAATATTTCCTTGAGCATGAAATGATCGTACCCGCCGAGTTCGATCTGCTGGAGTGAAAATTCCACCTCGCTGACTTTTTTGGTCACCGGCGTGTCGTCGGTCGTGGTGGTGCGGAACTGATCCGGGGTGATCACCGCCATTTCATTGTCATTGAGATAGACGACCTGTGTGGTGTGTTCCACAATCGCGGCCGCATCCGAGGCGACCACGTATTCGTCATCCCCCACGCCGATGATCAGGGGCGATCCGCGACGTGCCACCACGAGCGTTTCAGGTTCCTCAGCCGACATGACCGCCAGACCGTAGGTGCCGCGCACTTCGCGCAGGGCCGTCTGTACCGCCTTGACGAGATTATTTTCATAGAAATGCCCGATGAGCACGGCAAGCACTTCGGTATCGGTTTCGCTGCTGAAAACATAGCCGCGCTCAGAGAGGAACGTTTTAATGGTGGAATAATTTTCGATGATGCCGTTATGAACAATGGCGATGCGTCGCTTGTTATCCAGATGCGGATGGGCGTTGCATTCGGTCGGGGGTCCGTGCGTGGCCCAGCGGGTGTGGGCCATGCCGATATGGCTCGGGGGCACTTTCTGCTCGTCGAGGGCGGACTCCAGCACGCTGATGCGGCCGGCGGCCCGCGCCACAAAAAGCTTCCCATCCTCGATGAGACACAATCCGGCGGAATCGTATCCGCGGTATTCAAGCCGCTTGAGCCCCTCGATCAGAAGTGCCCGCGCGTCTTTCTTTCCAACATAGGCCACGATTCCACACATGTCGATATCCTTTATGTTCCGCCGGTCACCCGACCGACACTGCAACCCTTTCTATCGGACGATGATCACCCCATACTTCATTTGGGATCGTCATCCGGTTTGACACCGGCGAGCGTGTTGTGCGGCTTGGCATCGCCGGTCGTGCCCGCTGCGTCCACTGCACCTCTCGCCGCCCGCCTGCGATGAATGATGTAAATGACGCCGCCAACGACCAGCGCGATGGCGGCCGCCCCGTAGAGCCAATGCTTAAACTCAGCTACTTTCGCCAAAAATTGATTCAGGTGGTGGGCC